>JANLGX010000502.1 GCA_024654005.1 Gemmatimonadaceae bacterium
GTCCGACTACGTGTCGAGCGACCCGATCGCGGACGTGACCACGGGGCACGCCTTCATCCGCAACAACACCGGCGTGATCGCGAACACGATGCTGATCGATTTCGACAGCTACCAGACGGTTCGGCGCCATCCGGTGCTGCTCGACATGTTCAAGTACACCCAGGGGGGTTTGCTGAATGACGCCGAGCTGAAGGAGGTGTTCAGGGTGCAGAATCTGCTCGTGCCCACGGGCATCCGCAACGCTGCGCTTGAGGGCGGCACCGCCTCGATCGTCAACATCTGGGGCAATAACGTGTTGCTCGCTTACGTCGGTCCCGCAGGCGGGATGGAGACGGTGACGTTCGGGCTCGGGTTCCAGTGGCGCGATCCGCAGCTACCGGCACCGTTCGTCGCCAGCGTGTACAATGATCCCGATCCGGGCAAGAAGACCGAGATCACAGAGGTCGGGTACTATCAGGACGAGAAAATCGTCGCGGCGCAGCTGGCCTACCTGGTCGGCTCGACGCTGTAACTTAACCCACGAAGAGAGGCTACGAAATGCTTCGAAAATTCACGCGCGACGTAGGTCGTCGATTCAGATTGGGCGAGCTGCACGATTACCCGAAGAGCGTTTGGGAGCGCATCACTTTAGATGCGGCCAAAGCGCTGGCGGCGGCCGATCCGAAGTTCTCGGACAAGGGCTTCTCGCTCGACTCGTACACCGAGGAGGTGGTCTACAATCCCGCGCTGCAGTCCATGCTCAAGGGTCGGGGCGCCGTGCAGCACAAGCGCCTCGGCACGTAATTCACATTCAACAGGAGCACCCACCATGAAACTGAAGCACCTGGCTCTGGCGGTCGCGGCGGCGTTCGCGACCTTTGTGCAGGCTGCGCACGCTCGCACCCCGACGGAGACACTGTTCCGGCCGCTGATGCGTGGCCCGATCATGACCAAGGCCACCTCCGCCGCCAACCAGTGGGCGGGTCGTACGACGCTCGCTTCGGGGTCCACGTCTCAGGTGGTCTCCACGAGCAACGTCAACTCGGACACCATCTTCAACCTCGCCATCGAGTGCGCGGTGCCGGCTGCGTACATCATGCAAGGGATCGTGAGCTTTGCGAATTCTGCCGCTCTTTCGGTGACCGCTTCGACGTCTGCGGTGTACAGTGGTTACGCCATCACTGTGTCGTTAAAGTCGGATACCGATATCACCTCTGCCGGCCTTTCGCACCCGCTGCGTGTCTGTTCGATTGTGGACGGCGTTTCATTCGCCATCGCTACGGCAGACGGCGCCAGCATTGGCCATGCGGCGGCGGTGGCCAACTGGGAAATCCCTCGCGCCAAGGTCGGCGGCGTCAAGGTCAACTCCATCAGCTCAGGCACGCATTTCATCCTCGGTTGGATGGACAACATCGCGCGTCCAATTGATGCCACCGTTATGTGGGAAATCAGGCGCAGCAGTTAGGAGTTGTCATGGGAGAGCTTTATCGCCTGCTTAGCAAGCGTAAGAGGAGCAAGCTGACATGAGCCGTGTTCTTCACACCGTCATCGCGTCCGGTCAGACGGTGGGACCGGACGTGGATCTGCGTGCGGGGCAGCTCGGGCTCATCGGCGTGCCGACCATCGACTCGGCCAATCTCTACGTGCGCGGCGGATTCAATACTACCTCGGCGAGTTTCCTGCGCATGCAGGACGCCAACGGCGACATCTTGTTCCCAACCGCCACCGGGAGCCGCATGGTGGCTTGGCCGTTGGGCACGCTCACGCCGCCCTACGTGCGCCTTGAACTTTCGGCGGCGACCACCGTTCCTCGCACGCTCACGATCCTGAGGTACTGACCGTGCGGCTGCAAGCGCTCAGGCGTCGATCGCTGGGGCGCGCGGCATTGCGTGCGCGGCGGCAGTTATATGCTCTCAGTTCACGCCAGATCCTCGCTAGAATTCTGCATGACGGCAAGACCGCCGCATGGTATCAGCCCGGCATCGGTCACGACCCCACTGACATACTGAACGCCTCTGCTTGGGCGAACTGGGTCAATGGCACCGCTGGCGTGGCTGGCGATCTGGCGCAGGCCACGGGCGGCGCGCAGCCGATCTACCTGTCGCATACGGGGGAGAATTACGCCTACCTGCCAGCCGTTGCTTCGAATACGATAACGAGTCCGAATCAGTCTGTAACTGGCAATCAGACGATCACATTCCCTGTCGCGTTGAACGACTACACGCCAGCCGCAGATGTGACACTCTTTACCAAGACGTCCGGCAATGACGGGTTTATCGTCAAGTGGCTCACCACGGACAAGATCAGGTTGGTCGTTGGTGACGGAGTAAGCCTGACGAATGTGGATGTCGTGGCGTCATCAGGCTTTGCTGATGGCTCGCAGCACACAGCGACGATTGTCTGGGCCGATGGCGTCGGTGCGACGTT
>JANLGX010000505.1 GCA_024654005.1 Gemmatimonadaceae bacterium
GAACTCCAGCGATCCCGCGACGCTGCTGGACGCCGACGTCGAAGCGCTGACGCGCGCGGGAGTGTCACCGGATTCCGTCGCGCGACTGATCGCGCTGGCGAATCCCGCCGGTCTCTCGCTCAGCGGCAGCGGCATCCCCGGCAGCCGGAAGCGCGACGCGCTCACCTGGCTCGGCCGGCTGGACGATACGCGCGACACGCTGAAAGTCCGCGCGCTCACCACGTACATCGGCTCGGTCAGGGAAGGCGCGCTCGGCTTCGGCCCGCTCAGCGCGCCGTCAGCGGCGGGCGAGAAACGCGAGCGCACGATCGGCGGACAGATCACATTGGGTGAATACGTCGGCCCGGGGCGTCGCATTTTGACCGAAACGCGCATCGCGGCGGGCAAAGTCTCCACCGAGAGTACGCCGTATCGCCTGCTCCCGGCAGCGAACGTCCTGGTGCGCACGCCCGGCGCGGACGGCAGCAACGACGTAGCCGCCCTGAGCATCGGCGGCGGGCCGTTCTTCTCCACCGACGACAGCCGGTGGACGATCGAAGGCGCGAACGAGACGATCTGGAACGCGGGTGGACGCCGCCACCGGTTCAAGGCGCTGCTCTGGGGACGCGCCGACGGACTCGAGCAGGCTGGAGCTCCCAACCGGCTGGGCACCTTCACCTTCAACTCGCTCGAGGACTTCGCCGCCGGCGATCCCAGCAGTTTCTCGCGTACGCTGGCGCAGCCGGTACGCTCCGGTAAGGTGTGGAACGGCGCGGCGGCGCTGGCGCACTTGTACACCAAATCGCAGTTCTTCAGCGTGCTGTACGGCGCGCGCATCGAGGCCGACGGCTTCTTCGACTCGCCGGCGAAGAACCCCGCGCTCGAGCAGGCGCTGGACATCGAGACCGGCGCCGCGCCTGGACGCGTCCACATCAGCCCCCGGCTCGGCTTCACCTTCCGGTACAACCGCGACAAGGACAACGGGTCGGGGATCAATCAGTCGCCGATCGGCAAGTTCTACCGGTACAACACGGGAGTCATCCGCGGCGGCATCGGAGAGTTCCGCGACTTGCTCCGTCCCGACATTCTCGCCGAGGCGTCGGCCGCGACGGGTCTACCGGGCGGAACGTCGAATCTTTCGTGCGTGGGCTCGGCGACGCCATCGGCGGATTGGACGATGTTTGAGTCGAACCCGGCCATGATTCCCACGCAGTGTCTCGACGGTAGCGGCCCGCTGGGTGAGCGCGCGCCGCGCGTGACGCTGATCGATCCATCGTACGACGTGCCGCGAAGCTGGCGGGCGTCGCTCGACTGGTCCACCAACATCTTTCAGAAGTGGCTGGTCAAGGTCGGCGGCCTGGCGTCGTACGATCTGTCGCAGCCGGGACTGGTGGACGCGAACTTCTCCGGCGTGCAGCGCTTCGCGCTGGCGAGCGAAGCCGGTCGCCCCGTGTACGTGACCCAGTCGGCGATAGACACGACCAGCGGGTCGGTGTCGGCAGCCGAATCGCGCAGGTCGGATCAGTTCGGCTCCGTGACAACTCGCGTGAGCGACCTGCGCGGATACGGCGGGCAGCTGACGTTCGGTCTCTCGCCCGACGTGTTCAAGATGCGGAGCAGGTTCAATTTCCACGTGTCCGCCAACTACACGCTGCAGTGGATGCGGCGGCAGTACCGCGGATTCGACGGCGCGAGCTTCGGTGATCCGCGAGAGCGCGAGTGGGCGCCCAACTCGAGCGACGCGCGCAACGTGCTCGTGCTCACGGGCGGCTTCTCGAATCCGAAAGTAGGGACGATCACGCTGTTCGGCCGAGCGCAGTCGGGTTTGCCGTTCACGCCGATCGTGCAGGGGGACGTGAACGGCGACGGGCGTAGCGGTGACAGGGCCTACATTCCAAAGCCCGCGACGGAGCCCGACGCCGCGCTCGCGAGCCAGATCGCGGCGCTCGCCGCCAACGGCCCCGCCGGCGCGCGCGACTGCCTCCGCGAGAATGCAGGCTCGGTTCCCGGCCGCAACTCGTGCAGAGGCCCGGGCACGCAGTCGCTGAGCATTCAGTGGGTGCCGCCGATTCCGCCGAAGTGGCGGCGGCGAGTATCCCCGACCGTGTATCTGCAGAACGTGCTCGCGCGGTCGTCCTACGCGGATCCGGTATTGCTGCTGCCGCGCGGCTTCGATCCGGCCGCCAACCGCTTCCGGTACGACGTGAATCCGCGCTTCGGCAGCAACCGCGCGGGCCGCTCGATCGGGCGCGATCCGTTCCGCGTTGTGATCGATTTCTCCGTGAACCTCTCGGTGGACTTCGACGTGCAGGAGCTTCGCCGCGCGGTGGAACCCGTGCGGATGGACGGCCGCTGGCAGCGCAGGACCGCCGATTCGATTGCCGCGTTCTACCTGTCGAACACGTCCAGCATCCACAAGCTGCTGCTGTCGGAGAGCGATTCGCTGTTCCTGAGCGCGACGCAGATCGCGATGCTGCGGCGGGCCGATTCCGTGTACTCTGAGAGAGTGCGCGCCGTGTATCGCCCCATTGGAGAGCTGCTGGCCGCGGGGCAGGGGAGCGCAGGCAAGGCCGAGCTCGACAGCGCCCTCGTCGCGCAGAAGGCGTACTGGAAGATCTTCTGGGAGCAGCCGGAGATCGCGGCGGAAGCAGTGTCGCCCGCGCAACGGGAGCTCATCCCGATGTTTCAGCGGATGCTGGAGACTCCGATGAAAGATCGCGAGAACAGTAGATGGCAGTTCGGAAATCCGGTGCGCTTCACCGACGCGCCTGCAGCGACGCTGCCCGGGCCCGGCGGTGTCAACATTCGCGTGCAGTAGCGTCGCGCAATGAAACAGGGCCCGCGCTTCGACCCTCCCCGAAGCGCGGCCCCCTGACGCGAGATGTCTATCAGTTCGTGCTGAGGATGTACTGGTTGTACACGTCGCCGAGATTTCTTATCTCGAGACGAACAGTGCCCGTAGACGCCTGGTACCAGTCGAGAATGCAGTAATCCGTGAGATCGTTGTCGTAGGCGACGAGCGTACCCGCCGAATTGTAGACGTAGCAGTCGAGGTCCGTGTCGCCGTCGCCGTCCACGCGGATGGAGCCGCGCTCGCCGCCACGGAACCCGATCTCCCAGATGTCGGTCGAGTTGGAGAGAACGCGATCAACCGTCGAGCGAGGGCCGCCGACCGCACCCTTCGGCCCGCTGGCCAGTCGGTTCTGGAGCTGGGTCGCGAGCGACGTGACGCTGGTGTTGGCACCCGCCATGGAGCGCGCGGCGGCGATCATCGCCCCCGGCTCGAACGTCACCGTCGCGCCGGACTTGGCCATGACCGCGGGCATCGTGGTGCCCCGCTTGCCGGCAAGCGCCGTCGGGGAAGCCTGCATGAGGAGCTCGGCGGCGGTGAGTAGCGAGAGCGGGGAGTTGGTGCTGTAACCGTGATCCGCCAGGTCGGCGGCGAGCGCGACGACGTCCACCGCGCGGGTGCTTGCCGAGACCGTCTTGGCCGAGGCGGGGATCGCCTCCTTGGCGCTCGCGATTCCGCAGTATATGCACGCGCTTTCCGTCGCGACGTTGGAGATCACAGCCGGAACGCACCCCGTCAAGGCAGCCACGAGCACTACCCCGCCCAACAACCTCTTTCGATCGAGCATCGAACGCATCGAACCCTCCGTTGATTGTATGTTCCAGGTGAAACAGCAGGTCAGCGCGCGCCGGACTCCAGTGCCGCCAGGTCTCGCCGCGCGCGCGCGAACGACGGATCGACCGCGAGCGCGGCCCGGAACAACGAATCTGCCCTGGCCGCATTTCCTTCGCTGTCGCGCGCGAAGCGAGCACGAAGATACAGGTCGTACGCCTCCGGCAGCGGATCCCGCAGGCGGATCCCGCCCTTCGCTTGCGCGCCCGGAATGTGCGGCAGGAGCTCCTGCACGATGTCCTGGGAGAGGGACTCCTGCAGCGCGAACACGTCCCCGAAAGGCCGCTCGTACCGCACCGTGCGCAGGCGGCGCTTGTCGCTGTTGCGCAGCAGCTTCGCCGTGACCCGCAGGCTGTCCTTCCACCTGCTGACCGCACCCTCGATCAGCACTACCGCGGAATCGGGCGAATCCAGCACTTCCATTCCCGGCACACGCTCGAGAGTCAGTGCCAGCTCTTCGGAAAGGCCGCTGGCCAGGTACGCGTGGTCGTGCAGCGGGCTGTCATCGCGGAACTGGACCACGGCCACGCGAGGCTCGACTGTAGTCTCGCCGCCGGCCAACGGCCCGATGGTCCACATGAGGACCAGCGCGATCAGCACCGTAGGCACCGCAGCGATACCCAGCCGCCTGGATCGACTTCGCGTCGCGCGCGCGAACCAGCCGTCGCCGGGCTTCGGCGTGCCGAAGATCCACGTCAGGGCGAGAACGACAGGTATCGAGGCGAGCAGACCGAAGACGATCCGGCGCTGCCACGTCGGGGTGGCTCCGAGCAGCGAGAAGATGTTGTTCGCGAGCGCGACGAACGCGCCCACGGAGGGAACGTAAGTGAGCGCAGCGGTCTTCACCGGCGTCCTGGGCCGCCCTTCCGTCATCATTCAAGTATCCGCAAAATGGAGGTGCCTTGCAGACGGGGCACATCGTCGTAAACTGGGAACGCACTGCAGATTCCGCAACACGGCTGGACGACGGCCCGCAACTTAATGAATACGGCGTGACCACGATTTGTCATCGAGTGCCCGAATGCTGATCCGGATGGCAATCACCGCCCCCGCCGTCATCTATCTCCAGAGATGAGCGCCGAGCTAGGGCAGCTACTGCTCCAGATGCGCTCGGAGTCCAAAGAGGTCCGGGAAACGGCATGGGCGGCGTGCTATCAGGCATATCGCGACATAGTGTGGACCCGGGTCTTCTACGTGTTGCGAACCATCTCATGGCTGCGCGAGCCGCGGGAAGCGACGGAAGACGTGACGAGCGATGTATTCGTAGGACTGGTGGAAGCCGCCAAGCAATACCGGGAGGAAGGGAAGCCGGAGCAATGGCTCGCCCAGGTCGCGGTTCGCGCGGCGCTCCGGGCCCGCGAAAAGCTGACCGGAGATTGGAAGGGCCGCCGCGGATCCGGTGCGACGCGACGCAACGTTTCGTTCGAAGACGAGGCGAACGCGATCGCGGCGGAGCTGGACTCGGTGGATCGCGACGAGCTGCTCGAGCTCGAGCGGCGGATCGCGGAGCTCCGGTCGAGCGCGGAGCCAAGGCATCAACGCTGGGCCGAGTTCATCGATTTGTACCGCGATGGCTACGGCTACGAGGAGATCGGGAAGAGATTGAGCCTGACCGAAGCAACAGCCCGCAACTGGCTGGTCGCCATTCGCAAGCACCTCGCGTCTTCGTCCAGAGCGGCGAATGGCTGAGCCCGTGAACGGGACGCATCCCGATGCCGCCGAGCTGCAAAGCCATGCGGACGGCGAGACGCTGGATGAGCGCGTGGCGGCGCACATCGAGTCCTGTGCATCGTGCCGGGAGGAGGTCGCTGCGATTCGCCGGGTGACGGCGGCGCTGAGCCTCGGGAGCAGGCCGTCCGATTCTTTGACGGAGAAGATTCGCGCGCGGCGAGCCGAGTCAGCGCAGGGAGCTCCAGTGGCTCCTTTGCGCGCGCGGCGAACGCGGTTCCGGACTTTCCTGTTGCCGGTGGGGCTGGCCGCGGCCGCGGCTTTGGCCCTGTTCGTTCCGCGAGCGTGGCGCGAGCGGGCTCCTGACGAGCGTTCCCCAGCCGCCGGCGCCAAGGGAGCGCCGCCGCTGGACATCGTGGTGGACGAGGCGATCGTGACCGAGACGGGCGCGACCTCGATCGATTCGGTCTCGTGGGAGATCAGCGGTCCGGGGATTACAGCGGAGTTGCGCTACGTCACCGGCCGCGCCGAATCACCCGGTGCCGCGCGGCTTGCGGAGCGTGTTGTGGAACGGCTCATGGAAGCCGGCCTCGAGCGGTCTTCGATCGCGGTCCGACCCGCGCCGGCCCGGGAAACGAATCGACCGCTGCCGCCCGGCGCGGTTGGAGTCACGCTGCTGCGGCGCGCGCCGTAACGCGGCTCAGCGCGAGTAGATCTCGATCCTGCGCGTGACGGCCGTCCAGCCCGTCACGGCGCCCGCGTCGCCGTCCGGACCTCCTCTCGAAGCGTCACGGGTGGTGTCTACAGGACAGCGGGGTAGCTCGGTCACGAGCGGTCGGAGGCTGTAGGGGTCGGAGCTGACGACCACCTTGATGTTCTCGATCCCTTCCGGAAGGGACGGCGCGATTTCGCGCAGCAGCACCGGTTGGTTCATCTGCTCCGGGGTGAGCCGCGTCTGCTCGGGGCCTCGAGGCCAGACGACCGCCGGCGCACCTCCATAACCGGCGACTCCCGCCGTGAGATAGAGCGCGGAGCGTTGGACTGCTTCGTCAGGCACCTCGACCCAGACCCAGATGTCGTACCGCTGCCCGATGTACACCGTGTCGACCGAAGTCCGCGGACGGGCAGCCGGCGGGCGTGTGCTCGCGGGCAAGACGCGGACTTCGACCTTGAGATTCGAGGGCGGCTGGTCGTTGCGCACGAGATTCATCGCAGCGATCGAATAGGCCCGCCGCAGCGGCGTGCACAGCGAACGGACATTTCCCCTATAGCCGCGGACCGAATCGGCGCTGACCGGCGCGGCCCTGCCGGACGAGATGTCGGCTACCAGCGGGGGGAGCTCGTGCCCTTCGACGACCACCTGGTACGCGCCGCCGCGGCGGCGCAGCTCCGCCATGGCGCGCGCCGGCTGCGTCGTCAGCTCGAGCCATGGGACTCTCGCGAGCGAATCGCGCAATGCCCGTGCATTCGGGTTGACGAAAAGGCGCAGGCGGTCGAGCGCCATCGCGCCCGCCGGCACGCGGCTCACCGTGGCGCGCGCGCCGCGCGGTAGCGGCCGCGCGCCGGGCAGGATGCTCGCAAAGGAAGACGCCTCGAAGATCGAGTCTACGCGAACCTGCGCCAGACGGCCATCGCGAAAATCGGTTTCGTCCGGACCGTACACGTCGTACAGCGTGCCCTTGCGCACGCCGTGCAGCGCGCCCGCGTCCAATCCGACTCGACCGGGACCGGCGCCGACGACGATGGAATATCCGCGTGCGGGCACGACGGCGGTCTCGCCTACCTTGAAGATCCGCGCCGCACGGTCGCCCTCGAGCTGCGGTGTCTGCCCCTGTCCAACTTTCGTGCGCACCTGTTGCAGCAAATCGTCGAAGCGGTTGTTGGGGCTCGCGCCGTCGAGCGCCTCCGCGAGATGCCGAGTGAATACGCCGGACACCACCGCGCCGGGGTGGAACGTCTTCTCGTACGCCAGCTCCGACGACGACGCGGCGGTGAGCAAGGTGTGTTTCGGGTTGCGCCCGTCGCCGAGCATGTCGCCGGCGGCAATGCGCTCAAAAGGCGGCGGCCGCGGTCCGCGCGCGACCGGCGCGGTCGAGCTGGTGTCGGGCGACCCGCGGGTGACGGTGCCGGAGAAGCATGCATCCACGATCACCGTCACGTTGCCCGTGCCGAGCGCGCGGAGGAAAGTATTGATCTCGTCGTCGAGCAGGAGGTGCCGCGGGTTGTGCGGGTCCCGCGCATCCCACGGCACGAGCGCCTCGTCGTAGTTGTCGCCCGGAGCCGAGCGCGCCTCGTCTTTCGTGCGGATCGCGTCGATGTTCTGGTCGGGCGCCCACGATCCGTGTCCCGAGTAGTAGATCACGACCACGTCGCTACTGTCGGTCGCCTGCGACGCGAGCCAGCGAAACGCGGCCGTTATGCCCGCCTTGGACGCCTGCTGATCCACGAGCACGCGCTGGCTGGCCGCGCCATCACGGAAGCCCCAGCGGCGAAGCGCGTGCTGCATCCTCCGCACGTCGGTGCGAGGGCCCTTCAAATTCTTGAGGTCCCTCCACTCGCTGGCATACTTGTAGTTGCCGGCGCCGATCAGCAGCGACAGATGCCGCGGAGCCCGCTGCGGCGCGCGCTCGCCGGCGCCGGAAAAGCCGGTGAGAGTCGCCGCGAGCGCGACACCGGCGAGCGCGAAGATCCTTTTCTGCACGGTGTCCTTACCTCTGCCGCAGGAACTCCCGGATGGACATGCCGCTCTGCCGGCCCTCCGGCTGCGGCGTCTGCCGGGCGTTGTAGTTCGACTGCGTGAACGCGAGAGTCTTTCCGCGAACACCCTGCATCAGCGCCGAGAAGGTCGCGTCTTCCGGCGCCGCTTCCATCGCTTCCGCGAGATAGTAGGTGAACACGCTGATCGTGCCGCCGTACTTCGGCCAGCCGGACGCCGTCCACGACAGCTGATCGTCGGACGATGCCGCGAGCAGCAGATGCCGCTCGGGCTCACCCAGCAGATCGGACACGTCACCGGACTTGCTCGTGGTCGAGCCCACCGGCGCGCTGTCCGTCAGGAACGATGTCGGCACCGTGAGGTTGCCCTTCACGTCGCTGAACTTGACTTCCTTGGCCTGGCCGCCGGCCGCGCCCCTCGTGCCCGTTCCGGAGAAGCACGCGTCCATGATCATGAGCACTCTGTCGGTGCGGAGCCGGTTGGCGAGAAAGCCCAGCTCGTCGTCGAGCAGAATGCCGCCGCGGCCATCGGCGCCCCACATGACGAGCGCTTCATCCACATCGTCAGGCTCGGGGTCGAGGGTCCCGGTGAGAGCGAGATTCTCCTCCATCTGCATGCCGTGACCGGAGTAATAGAAGACGGCCACGCCTTCCGGTCCCGCCTGGCCAAGGTGCCGCAGGAACGCTTCCGCCAGGTGCTCCCGCGTCGCCTCCCGGTCGGTTATGTAGATCACGTTCGCCGGCGCGAAGCCGTACCGGTCCACCAGCATCCGGCCCATGAGCCGCGCGTCGGCGACCGGCCCGTCCAGACTGGTGGCGATGCCCTGGTAGTCGTCGATGCCCACCATCAGCGCGTACCGGCCATTCGGATCGCCGCCGCCGGGATAGCGCGCCGCGTAATCGATGGCCGCCGGCCGCTGCGTCGTGGTGTTGGCCGCGCCGCCGCGATCCACGCGCAGCGTGTAGGCGCCGGTGGCGCCTTCGCCGTAGCTGTTCGCCAGAATCAGGTATGTGCCGTCGGCCGGAAGCTCGGCGGTAATGCGCGCGTTCGTTTCACCCGCGCCGTCGTCGTCTTCGGCTACCGACTCGATGCTCGCCCCGCTCTGCTGCCCTAGAATCAGGTATGCGTCGAACTCGGACGACTCGAGCGTGATCTGAATCCGCTCACCCTGCCTTCCATCGTAGGTCCACTGGTCGAAGTGGCTGCTGTCCGGGAGCTTCGGGTCGGTCGCGTCCAGCGAGCCGGTGACCGCCTGTCCCAGAGTCAGCGAGGTGGGCGAGGACTTGGCCGCGGTGCTGACGCCCGCGAGCAACGCTTGCTTCGAGACCGGATCCTTTGCGTCACCGGTGCCGCACGCGAGCACGAAGCCGGCGAGCGGGGCGAGGGCCGAGAACCGCAGGGTCGAGACAGACATGTGTGGGCCTTGTTGGTTCGGGGTGGGTGATGGATTACGCGATGAAGAGCGGTGTCAGTGTGTCCGCGCTCGCGCGGGCGGCTGCGATACGGTGAGCGTGTACTCGCCGCGCGAATCGCGAGCGAGAGCGTTGGCGACCAGGATGTAGCTCCCGGTCGTGTCCACTGTCCATTCGATGAGCGAGTTCGTGTCCTCGCCGCTGTCGTCGTCATAGGTGACACGCACGAGCGAGTCTCCCTGGACGCGGTAGAGGTACAGGAACGTGTCGAAGGCTGACGATTCCATCGACGCGCGAAGCACCGCGCCCGCCGCCGCCTCGAGCGTGTAAGCATGGAAATAAGAGCCGTCGGCCAAAGTCGAATCACCAACCGCGAGCGCGCTCAGCACCGGGACGCCGAGCTGGATCGCCCGCCGCGGAGCGGCAAGTATCCGCTGCGAGGCCGCCTGATCGGACGTGCTGGAGGATTCCTCTTCGGTCTCCGCGGCGCACGCGTCGTCGCAGGGAGCGAGCATGATCGTGTAGCTCGCGACACGCGCGGTGTCACTCGAGGCGTATGCCGTGGCGACCACCAGGTATTCGCCCGCGGCCGGCAACGTGGCCACCAGCCGGGAATTGACTCCGTCTCCGCCATCATCATCGGTGCCGACGATCCTCACCGCGTCGCCGTCCACCGACGCGAGGTACACGTACGGGTCTGTGTCACGCGACTCCATCGTGATCACAACGCGCTCGTTCGCGCGGCCGGTGAAGCGATACGCTTGAAAGCGGCCCTTGCCGGGGAGCCGCGGCGCTTGCGCGGAGAATTCGCCCGCGACCGCCGCGCCTGGCGGCAGCGTCCGGTGGGGAGCGGCCAGTGCGGGCCCGAGCTGAGCACGCGCGCCGGCAGCCGCTACCGTACCGGCAAACGCCGCGCCGTCGGAGGCGGATCCCTGCGCGACGTGCAGGATGTACGAGCCCGTCGACGAGCCCGAATACGAAGCCGCGACGATCACGTACGTGCCGGCGCGGTCGATCTCCCACTCGACGAGCGAGTTCGTGCCTTCGCCGCCGTCGTCATCGGTCTGGATCTGGCGGAGCGAGTCTCCCTCGAGCCGCAGCACGACCAGAAACGGATCGAATTCCACGGACTGGAGCGAAGCGCGCAACGTCTGTCCGGCTGTACCCTCGAATGAAAACGCATGGAACGTGGCGCCGTTCCGGCGCGCGTCGGCGGCAGTGAGCGAGTCCGCCACGACTCCGCTCCGCGGCATGGTGCGCCGCTCCGCGCGCAACACGAGTCCCGGGAGGCGGGGCGACCGGACCGCGGGCGTGCCGTCGTCCGCCGCGCAGGCGTCGTCGCACGGACCTCGCGCGAGCGTGTACGGTCCCGCGCCGCGCGCGCTGTCGGCACTCAGCGCCGAGGCGACGAGCAAATACGTGCCGCTCTCGGGCAGCGTGGCCACGAGCCTGGCATTGACTCCTTCTCCGCCGTCATCGTCGCTGCCGATGACGCTGAGCGAGCTGCCGCGGACCAACGCCAGATCGAGATACGGATCGAACTGCTCCGCGTCCATGGTGACGACGATGCGCTCGCCCGCGCGGGCCTCGAAGCGGTACGACTGGAAACGACCTCTGCCCGGCATCTGCGGGGCAGACAACGGCAGCTCGGCGCTGACGGTATCGCCAACGGGGAAGGGCGCGAAAGCAACGGCGAGGGCGGGGAGTAGCCTGTCGCGGTCGGCGGAAGTCTCGCCCACTGCGCACGGCCCACCCGCGGCGCAGGCGGCGCGCATGTCCTCGAGGGAGAGACGATAGTCGCCGATGGCGCTGGTCGAGAAGCTTCCCGCGACGATCAGATAATCACCGGCCTCGGCGAGCTCCACGGAGATCTGCGCGTCGAGGCTTCCGCCGCCGTCGTCATCGCGCTCGAGCTCGCGGATGCTGCCGTTGGTGACGCGATAGAGATAGAGGTACGCGTCAAAGTCCTCCGATCTGTTCGTGATGACGACCCGCTCGCCCGCGCGGGCCGTGTACTTCCAGGGCTGGAAGGGCTTTCCGTCGGGCAGTCGAGGACCGTCAGTCGCAAGCCTTCCGGCGATCGAGTCGCCCAACGCGATAGCTGTGGCGGGGGCTGCCAGGATCGTCGCTTCGGGGGAGGCTTGCGGCAGCTCGGCGCCGATCTCGCATACGCGCAGCGATTCACAGACGTCGGAGAGGCGCAGCAGCGACAGTGAATAGTTGCCGGTGTCCGCGACTCCGAGCCCGTTCGCCAAAATGATGTACTCGCCGCTGGCCGGCAATCTGGCCGTGACCATCGAATTGGTCCCCGCGCCGGCGTCGTCGTCCGACTTGATCCTCACGATACTGTCGCTCTCGACGCGCACGAGGTGGAGGAATGTGTCGAACCGGCTGATGTCCGGCGGCAATGCGGAGAGAAGGATCGCGACTTCCTGGTCAGCCGCTCCGGTGAAGCGATATGCGTCGAAAGACGTGCCGTCGCCGAGTGTGGCATCGCTGCGGGTGAGCCGCGCCGACACCCTGTCACCGAGCGCTATCGGCGTGTTGGGAGCGGTGCGGACGGATGCGAACAGCGGCGCCCTTGGGCCCGCGGCTGCGACGGGCTCGCACGGTCCACCGGCCGCGCATGCGTCAGCCATGGCTCTCAAATGCAGGGTGTACCGGCCAAGCTTGTTGGGCTGCAGGCTCGTCGCGACGATCACGTAGGTGCCGTCCTGCGGGAGCTCGACGGCAAGCTGCGAGTTCGGGTGGCCGGAGACGTCGTCATTCTCGCGAATGGACTCGGGGCCGTTTTCGGTCTGCCGCGCCAGTATGAGATAGGCGTCGAAATCCGAGGAGGCGTGATCGATCACGACTCGCTCTCCGGCCCGTCCCTCGAATCGCCAGGCGTCGAAGCGACTGCTGTCCCGGAGCTGCGCGTCCGTCGCCGCAAGCTCGCCGCCGAGCGAGTCGCCAAGCGCGAGCGCGCGCGCGGACTCCACGCTGATGCGATTCAGCGGGACGAGATCGCCGCCCGTGGTGGCTGCCTGAACGGCGCAGGGACCGCCGGCCGCGCAAGCGGCCGCCAGCGTCTCGAGTGTCAGCTCGTACCTGCCCGTAGCTCGCGGCCGCATCGTGTTCGCCACGATGAGGTATTCCCCGTCGGACGGAACTCGTACCGACAGTCGCGCTCTCTTTCCCGAATCTGCGATCGCGACCTGAAGCGGCTGGTCCGTGTCGCCTGCGGCGGTCACGAGCATCAGGAAGCCGTCGAAGTCGCGGGACTCGAGCGCGACGACGAGATCCGCACCGGTGCGCGCCGAGAACTTCCAGACTTGAAAGTGCGAGCTGTCGTGGAAGGTCGGGTCGCCCGGACTCAGCTGGGACTCAAGGCGGGTCCCGATCGCGATCGGGCGCGACACTGCGTGTCGCGCGGGGCCGGCATAGCCGCCGTCGCCGCCGACCGTCTGCGCGGACGCGGTCGGGAGCGTGAATGCGAGGATCGCGACCGCGGCGCCCAGCCCAGGCCGGCCGCGCGTCCCCATCAGGATCCCGATCTTCGAGATCCAACTACGCGCATGGGCGCGATACATCAGCCTTGGGGAACCAGGGACTTGACTACGAGCTGAAAATCGCCCGCAACAGGTGCTCTCATCCAGGGGACCTGGCTCTCCATGGCGGGGTTCTCCTTGCTCAGCTGATTCCAGGCGTTCGTCGTCTGAGTGATGAACAGGCCGACGTCCTGAATCCTCGGTCTCTCGCCGGGCTTCGGACGGTTGTAGAGCAGTGCGGCGGTGAAGAATCCCTGCCTCAGCGTGGCGGATGCCTTCGCCGGGCTGGAGGGGCCGGCAGCCGCCAGGATTCCGACATTCTCCGTCGGGCGCAGGCTGTTGAGCGTGGGCAGATGTTCCTTCTCCGCGAAATACTGCCCGAGTGCCGCCGTGTTACATGCATCGAAAACCAGGAGCTTCGACGAAGCCCTGATCAGGTTGATGCTCTCGTGCAACTCCCCTGCGCGGAGCCCATTTCCGAGGAAGAGGCGAGTTCCAGTCAGCTCGCCAGTCACGTCCACGGGGAGCAGAAAAAACATGTCGACACCCTTGACATCAGCTACGGTGCCATGACCTGCGTAAAAGAAGACGAATGTGTCAGTCGGACGAACACTGTCACTGAGCTGAAGGATCTTGCTGAGAATGGAATCCTTCGTCGCGGCGCCGTCGTAGAGCGAATCCACGCGTACTCTGGCGAACAGCCGCTGGCTCTGGCGCCGGAGAGAGTCGGCAAAAGCACGGGCGTCGTCCCGGGCGTAGGCAAGACGGCCGGGGCCGTTCCTCCCGTACTCGTTGATGCCTATGGTGAGGATGTGGAGAGTGGTCGTGTCGGTCGGCGTTCTTATGCGGATGCTGTCGCGGACGGGCGCGGACCGGGTGACATTGTCGCCCGCGAACGCCGTGGCTTCGAGCCGCGTGAGACCGGGTATGACGTCCAGGTCGAACGTCGCGGCGGGCGGACATTCTCCGCCGGTCTCTGCGACGGGCGTGCCTGGCGGCGCAGACGCTACGTCCTCTCCGTCAACGAGGAGCGCGACTTTTCCCATGCCGCCCCCGCGGTCCACCGTGCGGACGCAAACCCTGGCGCGACCCCGGGCGGCATTGAGGCTGACGATCTCGATCGTAACTGCGGGCGCGATCGTCTTTCCGGGCTCGCCTCTCGCTTCAGCCGCAGGGCCGGCCGGCTTTTCCTTATCGGCGACGGACTGTGCGGCCGCTCCGGTACCTGCAGCGAAGGCACACGCAAACGCCGCAAGCGCGAGCGCACGGGGGATCATTCTCATTTTCATGGGGCTGCCTTCATTCCAACCGGGGAGCTTCAACTTTACGGTACCCGCAGGCGAAAGTAAACACGTGTGTGACGAGAAGTCCCTGCCGAGTCATTACGGCGGTGGCGCGTGATGTCATCGAGGGAACGCCACCATGCTCTCGTGCCCCTCGCGGTCGACTGCCGCGACCCCGAAGAAGTAGTTGTCGATGATCACGTTCTCGAGCGTGTACTCGGTGACGTTGCCCACGAACCGTGACCGCGTCCAGTTCACCTCGCTCGGCTTGCGCCAGTAAATTCTGTAGCCGAGCAGGTCAGGCGCATTGACCGCCTTCCAGCGGAGCGTGGGCGAAGGCCGCACGGCTCCGCGCATCGAAACCGAGTCCGGAGCCGGGGGAGCCCAGGCGAGCGAGATGAGCGTCGCCGCATCGAGCGCGGTCATCGTCGCCGCGTACGCGAAGTTCACTCCCTCGATGACGTCGCCGTAGGCGACGCCGTTCTCCGTACGGAGGTCCTGGTGCTGGCGCGTGTAGTCCTCGTGCGTCTCCATGAGCCGGACCGCCGCATACCCTTCATTATAGAAGGGCGTGTGGTGCCCCCCACGGCCGTACCGGTCGAGCCGGTAGATGATCTCGACGTCGAGATTGGGGAAGTACGTGTCGGCGAGCCTGTCTATGTAGCGCGCGAGCTGGCGGGACGGCGTGTCGAGCTCGCCGCCGGTCGTCAGGATCCGTCGCAGCTCCGCGGCCATGGTGGTCGGCGGAAGGCCGGGCGCGAACACGCGCGCCCTGGTGTTCTCGATGACGCCGTCGATCCCGCTGATGTTCCCGACCATGTCGTTATTGATGACTGCGTCGAGATTCCACGCTTCGGCCTTCGCGGCGCGCGCGACGATGGCCCCGCCGAACAGCCCCTGCTCCTCACCGGACAGGCCGGCATAGACGATGGACGCGTCGGGCTGGTAGCGCGTGAGCAGCCGCGCCGCTTCGAGGATGGCGGCGATGCCGCTGGCGTTGTCGTTCGCGCCGGGCGAGTCGGAAGTGTCGTTCAGCGCATTCGTGACGCGCGAATCTATGTCTCCGCTGAGCAGGACGTGCCGGTTCGGGTCGGAGCGCCCGCGCTGGATGGCGACGACGTTGACCACGTTCACGTCCCGCGGGATGCGCGGCATGGAGTCGCCCTTCACGACGTCGGAGATGTACCGCACCTCGAGACAGCCGCCGCACGCGTCGGAGATCCGCCGGAACTCGTCGAAGATCCACCGCCGCGCGGCTCCGATTCCGCGCGTCGGCGAGAGCGTGTCGGACATGGTGTGCCTGGTGCCGAAGCCGACGAGCGTACGGATGTCCCGCTCGATGCGCTCCGGCGACGCAGCGGCCACGATGGCGTGGATCCGCGGGTCCTCGAATGAGGGCGGATTCGGCGTGGCCGTCTGCGCGCCGGCGAGGGCGGGCAGCGTCAGCAATGCGGCTACCAGAGGAACGACAGTCGCGCGTGACACCATGGACCTCCAAAAAACGGTGGACTTTCTCGACGTCGCCACAAATCTGGCGAAAGGCTGGCAAGAAAGTCCGGCCCGCTGGAGATCAAATCCGCGAAAGGCCGGCGTTCTCTCCTAGTGGCTCAGCGTGGGGTGGCCCACAGCTGAATCTGGAGTCGAGCGGTTAGGCGCGCCCTCCTGCCGCGCCGCTGCCCAGGAACCGGTTGTACAGCGCGGCCAGGGCGGCGAGTGCCAGGCCGGTGCCGACGACCCAGACGACGAGCCAAAGGAGGAAGCCGCCCCAGGCCATCGAGTACCCCATTCCAGCCGCTCCGCCCATCCCGCTCATCCCGCCCATTCCGCGGTGCATTGCCATGCCGCCGAAGGTGCTCCCCGCGGGCGTGACGGCTACAACGAGCGCGCAGAGGAGAATGACCAGGCCGGCGACCGTGCTGCCGGCCAACCCGAGGGCGCGAGGATCGAGCTTCATGGATACCTCCGGAAGAGAAGGTGAAAGTCGCCACGTTGACGGTGGACCCTTTCCGGAAGCCGCGCAAGCAGGTCTTCGCGCATCAAGAGTAGGGCAAGCCTGAGAGCTCACCGGTCGGCGGGCGGGTTGATATAGGGGGAGGGGGTATATAGATTACTCCGCATGTCGACGACCGAATTGCTCGTGATGGCGACGGGGCTCGCCGCGATCGCCTGGGTCAACTGGTACTTCTTTCTGGCGGGCCGGGCGGCGGCGGCGGTGCGGGGGTCCGAGGTCGTGATAACGGTGGACAACGGCTACTCCCCGGCAACTATCCGCGCACGGGCCGGCGTGCCGCTCAGGATCGTGTTCGATCGCAAGGACAACTCGAGCTGCTCGGAAGAGGTGGTGTTCCCGGATTTCGGCGTCCGGCGGTTCCTCCCGACGGGCGAAAAAACGACGATCGAAGTCACGCCGCCGAAGCCGGGCCGGTACGAGTTCATGTGCGGCATGGCGATGCTGCGCGGCACGCTGATAGCGGAAGAATAACGCACACCAAGGTCCGGATCCCGGTAACGGGAATGACCTGCGCCGCGTGCCAGTCGCGCGTGCAGTCCACCCTGCAGAAGCAGCCCGGCGTCGAGGACGCCGCGGTCAATCTCATGATGGGAAACGCCACCATCACGTACGACCCCGCCGCGACCAGCCCCGAGCGGTTGGTCGAGGTGGTGCGGGAGACCGGATACGGCGCCGAGCTGGCGGCGCCCGACCTGTCGGCGTTCGACGAGCAGGAGGCGAGAGACCGGGCGCAGACTGAAGAGTTTCTCGATCTCCGCCGCAAGGCGGTCGTGAGCGGGATCGCGGGCGTGATCGCGATGGCGCTGTCGATGCCCCTCATGGCGGACGCAGCGAGCCAGGCGCACGGACCCACAGCGGATCCGTTCATGCGGTGGACCATGACGTCGCTCACTCCGTGGCTGCAGTCGGTCGCGCCGTGGCTGTACGAGATTCCGGCGCAAGCGCTGTCGTACGGCCTGCTCCTGCTGACCGCGGCCGTGATGTTGTGGGCGGGGCGCCACTTCTACACCCGCGCATGGACGGCTTTCCGCCACCATGCCGCGGACATGAACACGCTGATAGCCGTCGGCACGGGTGCGGCGTTTCTGTACTCACTCCTGGCGACGGTGTGGCCCGGCTTCTTCGTGAGTCGCGGAATCCCGCCCGACGTCTACTACGAAGCGGTGATAATCATCATCGCGCTCATCCTCGCGGGCAACGCGCTCGAATCGCGCGCCAAGAAGCAGACCGCCGCCGCGCTCCGCGGGCTCGCGAGCCTGCGGCCGAAGACGGCGCGAGTGCTGCGCGACGGCGCGGAGGTCGACGTTCCGGTCGAGAGCGTGCGGCACGACGAGACTATCGTGCTCCGGCCCGGCGAGCGGGTGCCCGTCGACGGCGAGGTGCTGTCGGGGGAGAGCGCGGTGGACGAGTCGATGCTCACCGGAGAATCGCTCGCGGTTGCGAAGAATGCCGGCGACCGGATGATCGGCGGCACGGTCAACCTCACGGGATCGGTGCGATACCGCGCGACGACGCTCGGCGCCGACAGCGTGCTGGCGCAAATAGTGAAGCTCATGCGCGACGCGCAGGGATCGCGCGCGCCGATCCAGCGCTTGGCGGACAGGATCAGCGGCATCTTCGTGCCGGTCGTAATCTCGATCGCGATCGTCACGTTCGTCGCATGGTTCGTCACCGCGGACACCGCACCCGCGGTGCGCGCGTTCGCGGCGTCGGTCGCGGTATTGATCATCGCCTGCCCGTGCGCGATGGGGTTGGCCGTACCGACCGCGGTTATGGTGTCTACGGGTAAGGGCGCGGAGCTGGGAGTGCTGATCAAGGGCGGAGAGGCGTTGCAGCGCGCGGGCGATCTCACGTTGATCGCGATGGACAAGACCGGCACTGTCACCGAGGGTAAGCCGACGGTGACCGACATGATCCTCGCGCCCGATGGTCCGATTGCCGACGAGACGCGGCTGCTCCACCTCGCGGCGTCGCTTGAAGGATCCAGCGAGCATCCGCTCGCGGATGCGGTCGTGCGTTACGCGGAGAGCCGCGGAATCGCGCGCGCCGGTGTGGAGTCGTTCTCCACCGTTACGGGCAAGGGTCTGTCGGGCGTGGTCGAGGGCGTGAAAGTCGCCGCGGGCAACGAGGCGATGGTGTCAGAAATGGGCGCTGACGCGGACCAGTTGCGGGCGGACGCGGAGCGGCTGTCAGGCGAAGGAAAGACGGCCGTCTACGTCACGGCCGACGGGAAGCTCGCCGGG
>JANLGX010000172.1 GCA_024654005.1 Gemmatimonadaceae bacterium
GTGGCTCGTCGGGGTCTTCGTCGCGACGCTCGCCGGCGCGTGGCTTTACCGCGAGGAAGGAGAGACCGCGCGGATGTAGCGATCGCGAGACTTTCGAAAAAACGCCGCGGAGCTTCAGGCTTCGCGGCGTTTTTTTGTTGTGCGCCCTCGCTCGCTACCGGTCGCGCTCGAACACCACGCGTCCGCCGACGACCGTCAGCACCACCCGCGCGTCACGGATCGCCTCTCCCGGGATGCGAGTGATGTCACGATCGATGAGCACGATGTCGGCCAGCCTCCCCGGCGCGAGCGATCCCTTTCTGTCCTCCGCGAATTCGGCGTAAGCGGAGCCGGTAGTGTAGGCGCGCAGCGCTTCCTCGACGGTGATCTTCTGCTCCGGCACCCAGCCGCCTGGATTGCGGCCGTCGAGAGTGCGGCGCGTCACAGCCCCGTAGATGCCTTCCAGGGGAGTGGGCGGAGCCACGAACCAGTCGCTACCGAACGCGAGCGACGCGCCGGCATCGAGCAAAGACTTGAACGCGTACGTCGTGCGCGAGCGTTCGACGCCGATCACCTTGTCCGCCCAGCGCCCGTCGTCGATCGCGTGATACGGCTGCATGCTCGGTATCACGCCCAGCTGCGCGAACCGCGGGAAGTCCTGCGGCGCGATGTGCTGCGCATGCTCGATGCGGAAGCGGCGGTCGCGCGCGCCGTGCTCGCGGGCGACGCGCTCGAAGACGTCGAGCTGCAAGCGGATCGCACGGTCGCCGATGGCGTGCACCAGCACGTGCAGTCCCGCGCTATCGGCATTCTTCGTCCACGCGTAGAGATTCTCCGGCGTGTTAACCAGCAGCCCGCGATCGTTCGGTGCGTCGGTGAACGGCTCGAAGAACGCCGCCGTGTGCGAGCCGAGCGATCCGTCCACGAATCCTTTGAGCGCCCCGATGCGGAGCCAGTCATCGCCCGTTCCGGCCGCCGCGATCGTGTCGCGCAGGCGGGCCCAGGAGGAGAGCGGCACCGCCGCGTAGATCCTGGTTCGGAGCGTGCCGCGCGCGTGCGCTCGCTTGAACACGGCCAGGTCGCCCCACGTGCCCACGTGGTGCACCGAGGTCACGCCCTGCTCGGCGACGTGCGCCATGGCAGCTTCGAGCGCGCGATCGTTCATGACGTCGGACGGCGGCGGCTCCGCGCGGCCCACTAATGAAGTTGCGTTGTCCTTGAACAGGCCGGTCAGCTCGCCGGCGGAATCCCGCACGATGGTCCCGCCCGCGACGTCGCGTACTTCGCGCGTTACGTTGGCAGCGCGCAGCGCCGCGGTGTTCGCCAGCGACATGTGCCCGTCGAGCCGGTTGATCCAGACCGGATTGTTCGGCGTCACCGAATCGATCCAGTCCCGGCGCGGCAGCTCGCCGCCCCACTGCTCGTGGTCCCAGTTCCCTTCGGTGATCCACGTGCCCGCAGGCACCGTCACCGCGAACGCCTTGATCCGCGCGATGAACTCGGCCGGCGTCGCTGCGTCGCGCAGCTGAACCGACGCGAGCCCACGGCCGCCGTCGAGGAAGTGGATGTGCGAGTCGATGAAGCCGGGAGCCACGAGCCCGCCGCGCGCGTCGATCACTCTAGTCTCGGGACCGAGCAGCGCGTTGATGTCGGCGTCGGAGCCCACGGCCACGATCCTGTTGCCGCTGACCGCGACCGCGGTGGCCCACGGGCGCGCATCGTCGGCGGTCCACACGCGTCCGTTGGTGATCGCGAGGGTCACCGGATCACCCGGCTTCACTGCGCCGGCGCAACCTGCGAGGGCGATTTCGAAAACGAGTCCGGCGGCGAGGTGCGCGGCACGCAGGGCGTTCACTCCTTGTTGTCGACGAGTGGTTGGCTCTCAGGCAAATCTACGGTGCCGCGGCGCCTGTCGATCCACGTTTGTATTTCGTTGGGGACGAACATGTTGTCGGCGATGGCGGCAATCTCTTCCGCGTCGCGCCATTCGTCCTCGAGGCGCGCGAGCTCGCCTTCCATTGCCCGCCGCTCGATCTCCTCGTGGGCGGCCATCTCGAGCGCAAGCAGAATTGCAGGCGGGAGCTTGTTGATCCGCGCATCCCCTTTCTGATCGGCCCAGTCAATCGGCGTGTAGTGCTTCGCCCGACGCGCGGCGAGGGCGAAGTAGCTGTGGATCTCTGGCACCTCCTCGAGCTGGCTCAGGGCGTCGCGTACGTGGCTCCCGGATCCGCCGCCAGGATTGACGAAGGGAAGAATCTTGCGCAGCGCGTTTGTTGCATCGGCGCCCTGAAACTCGACAGCGCGCTCGGGCCAACCGGCTACCCGAGCTGCCCGGACCCCCGCGGCCGTGACGACCCGTTCTGTCGAATCATGCTGAAGAGTACGCAGGAAAGCGGAGCCTTTTTCGAGTAGCGCCACTCGTTGTGGAATGACGATGGACCATTCGGACGAGCCGGGCGTAGTGACCATGCGGGCCTCCTGCATCTCATCCCATCCCACCGGTACTGCGTCGTCGCCGGCCTTCAGCCGGGTCTTCGACTTCCGCGCTTTTACGGCCCTGTGAACCCCCTGTCCGACGTATACGGACATACCGGTGCCGGAGAAAATCCCTCCGAGGGCCATATCTCCGGCGATGAAAGCCGCGACGGCTATCGACGGGATCCCATAGGAAACGAAGTGGCGCCTCCGCCGGCGACCGAACTGGTCGCCATACCGCCAGGCGGCCATCTCTGGCCTCTTCGGCGCCCCGATCCGCACGAGCTCGACACCTTCCCGCATCCGCGCGAGTCCGATGTTGTCCGTGGACACGCGCAGCTTCGTGTCCGAGAATGCGCGCTCGCACTCCTCGATCGCTTCCCACCGCTCTTCCAGAGGCGTCAGGTTCCACCGCTCGCATCTGCGGCAGACTACCCAGAGCCGGCCCTTGGCGGAATCGAACGCGAGTCGCCGGCCCACCTGGAAGTGCTCGACAAATTCGTTCCGGCCGAGATCGCGATGACAGAACAGACAAGTCGAGTACACCGTGGATAACCTCCGGGCCGCGGACGTCGCGTCGTGATATTCCTGCTAGTTCACATCGGGCCCGCCCACCATCGGCATCTCCATCTCCGTGTACCCTTCGGGAATCGCGAACATGGATAACGGGACGCTCTCCCGCTTGATATTGGAAAACCGGGTCGTCGTGGTTTGTACCGGCTCGCCGCCCTCGCTCACTCCGGTCACGCGATCGACCTGCCGGAGCGCGAGTCCGCGTGGCGCGGCGCGAATGAGCTTCTCCATCTCAGCCGTGGAGGCCGAATCGGCCCATGGCATCCCGGACATCGCCGACTTGAACCCGCGCGTGTCCCGGAGCGGGTCCGAGTAATCGCTCAGCTCCTCAGCGAAATCGCCCTCGGACTCCACGTGCATCGACTCACTTACGTGTTCACTCATCATCTCGATCGACATCGCGATGTCGGCGCTGACCTTGTAGCGCTTCGTCGCAAAGCCGGAGATCGTCTCTCCGGCGCCGAGCGTATCCACGACGATGTTGGTCACGGAGAAAGTCATCGCCGGCTTCTCCGGCATCGCCTCCATCATCTCCTTGAGCTGCTCCATCATCCTGCTGGGATACATGAACTTCTTCGTGTCGTGCATCACCAACGCGACCGTGGGAGCGTCGCTGGAATCGTGCACGATTATCGAGATGTTGTCCCCGTCCATCCCCGGCATCGCCGTGCCCGGCATCCCGCCCCGCAAATCGATTCGCGTGCGCTTCCCCGCTATCCAGCCGCGGCCGGTCTGATGGCTGCCCGCCGCCGAATCGCCGGTATTCACGGTTACGTCGAAGGTGAGTCCCGCCGTCTCCTGGGCTTCGGACGGCCCGGCCACCAGCGCTCCGGCAAGAGAAGCCACCGCGGCCAATCGCCGCCATTCAAGAAATCTTCGCACAGCTGCCTCTTGAGTTATTGATCGATTCGCCGGCAGGGCGCCGAACGAATATCGGGGGCTGACGGATAACCGCCAGAGTCATTTGGGCGTCACACGCCCGTAATCGAGCCGCGGGACAGAACGGGTCCTTCTACTCGTCTTTGTGGGACTCGGCCGGCTGGTCGTGATGGTGCTGCCCGAGCGTCGCCAGCGGCGGAATGACGGGCAGGTCGTGTCGCGGCCAGCGCAGGGACACGATCACCGACACCACCAGGATCACCGCGACGACGCCGAGCGATACGGCGATCGGAACGTGGACGAAGCTCTCCCCCAGCATCTTCAGGCCGATGAAGACCAGCACGACCGACAGGCCGATCTTGAGATAGTGGAACTTGTCAACGATTCCGGCGAGCAGGAAGTACAGCGCGCGCAGGCCGAGCACGGCGCAGACGTTCGACGTGTAGACGATGAACGGATCACGCGTGACCGCGAAGATGGCCGGGATCGAATCGGTCGCGAAGATCACGTCGGTGGTCTCGACGAGTAGCAGCACGATGAACAGCGGCGTGGCCATGAGCCGCAGCGCGCCGGTTTCGTCCGGCGCGCGGACAAAGAACTTCTGGCCGTGGTACTCGGGCGTTACCGGGACCAGCTTCCGCACGAGCCGGAGTATGGGATTCTCCTCCGGATCGTACTGATCCTCGGCCTTCTGCAGCGCCATGCGCACGCCGGTGAACACGAGGAACGCGCCGAAGACGTAGAGAATCCACTCGAACCGCGAGACCAGCACGGCACCCGCTCCGATCATCGCTCCGCGCAAGAGCAGCGCGCCCATGATCCCCCACAGCAGCACCCGGTGCTGATACTGCATGGGGATCCTGAAGTACCCGAAGATCAGGACGAACACGAAGATGTTGTCGACCGAGAGCGCGTACTCGATCAGGTATCCGGCCAGGAATTCCAGTCCCGACGTCGTTCCCATGAAGCGGAAGACGAACAACGAGAACGTGAACGACAGCGCGACCCAGAACGCGCTCCAAGCGGCGGCCTCCTTGAGCGAAACGTGCCGCGGGCGCCGGTGGAAGACGAGCAGGTCCACCGCGACGAGGATCAGAACGACGGCGTTGAAGCCGACCCAGCCCCATATGCCAGTCAACCGCGGACTCCCCGTCCGAGCGAGGTCAGGCTAGCGTCTCGTCTCGAGCGCGTCGCGCACGTCGAGCAGCACCTCGAAGTACAGCTGCTCGCGGCGGTAGGCGAAATCCAGCGTGGCCATCTGCGAGTCGTCCCCGGACGCGCGCGCGCGCTCGAACGCCTCGCGGTACATCTCCTCCAGATTGCTCAGGATCCTGTCTCGGCTTCGCGGCATACGGGTCTTCTCTATCGCGTTGGGTGTGAGGCGGGGAACTTCGTCGCCATGCGGGCCCGAGACCGCGTCCTCGAGGAAGCGCTCCGGGTCCTTGTTGTCGAAGATGTATTTACGGGCCGCGCTGAGTACGAGGCGGCGTGGATTGGGCGGCTGCGGCAAGTTGGGCTCCGGTCAGGAGTCGAAAGCTAGCCGATGGAAGACCGCTTCCTCCACGATGCGCCCGTTCTTCAGGTGGTCCACGACGATCCGCTCGAGCAGCTCGTCGGTCACGCCGGCGTACCATATGCCCTCCGGATACACCACTACGATCGGCCCGCCCGCGCAAACGCCAAGACAAGGCGTCTCACCGCGCTTCACTCGCGTCGGACCGAACAGCAGGCCCTCCCGTTCCAACAGCTCGGAGAGCCGGGCGTACAGCGCCCGTCCCCTCCTCTCGGGAGAACAGGACTCTCCGGTGCAGATGAGCATGTGACGGGAGTAGGGCTCCATGGCGGGGAATGCCGGCATCGGGGCAAAGATAGCGGGCAGCGGGCAGCTGGCAGCTAGCAGCTAGCAGCGAACGACTCCCGAGTGGAGGGTCAGTCTTGTCATGTTGCTCGCGACTACGGACTCCGCGCCCTTGCGGCCTCAATCCGCAATCCGCCAGGAGCGCGCCGCTAGTTTTGTAGTATGCAGCTAGCTGCTAGCTGCTAGCTGCTAGCTGCCAGCTTCTTTTTTCGAGTCCTCCATGACCACCACCACTCCCCAAGGCGACGGCAACTCGGCGCCGCCCGCTGCAACGAATACCGCCCAACTGCCCGCGACCGTCACGGTCACCTGGGACGGCGACCAACGATTCGACGCCGGCCGGCCGGACCGCGAGACGATCAGGCTCGACGGGCGCGGCGCGACCGGGCCAAGCCCCTTCGACGCGTTACTGGGATCGCTGGCCGCGTGCTCCGGCATCGACGTGGCCGAGATCCTGGCCAAGCGCCGCACGCCGGCAAGCTCTTTGACGATCCACGTGATCGGTGAGCGCGTCACGACGATTCCGAAGCGGCTCAAGCACGTGACGCTGCACTTTCAGATCGCCGGCGCGGGAATCGACCGGGAGAACGCGGAGCGCGCGATCGACCTCTCGATCAACAAGTACTGCTCGGTGCGCGACTCGCTGCGGCCGGACGTGCCGGTAGAGTGGACGCTGGAACTGGTAGGCAGTGATTAGTGATTGGTGATTAGTGGTTAGTTACTGCTTTTACCAACTACTAATCACTAATCACTAATCACCATTTCTTCGGGCTCTCCTCCAGCTCCGCGCGCAGCCGCGCATAGCTGTCGTACCGCGCCGCGCTGATCTCGCCCGCATCCACCGCGTCGCGCACCGCGCAGCCGGGCTCCACCAGGTGCGAGCAGTCCCCGAACCTGCACTCGCCAAGGTGCGGCCGGAATTCCGGGAAGCACCGGTCCAGGTCGTCGGACGCGAGCTGCCACATGCCCACCTCGCGCAACCCCGGGGAGTCCACCACGTAGCCGCCGTCCGGAAGCGGGTGCATCACCGCGCCGACCGTCGTATGCCGGCCCTTGTTCACCGATTCGCTGATCTCGCCGATGCGCAGATTCAAGCCCGGGAACATCGCGTTCAGCAGCGACGACTTGCCCACCCCGGACGGACCGCTGAAGATCGACGACAGGCCGGCGAGGGAATCGTGCAGCGTGTCGAGGCCCGCGCGCGTCTTCGTGCTGGTGTAGTGCACCGCGTAGCCCGCGCGCTCGTAATCGGCGAAGGTGCGCGCGGCGTCGGCTTCGGGCACGAGGTCCACCTTGTTCACGACGACCCGCGAGATCAGCTCGTTTGCCTCCGCGATCACGAGAAACCTGTCGAGCATTCGCGTGTGCGGCTCCGGCTTGGCCGTCGCGAACACGACTACGACCTGGTCCACGTTGGCGGCGACCACGCGCTCGCCGTAGCCCGAGCCCGGCTCGCGTCGCGCCAGCCGCGACCTGCGCGGATGGATCGCGGAGATCGCCCACGCGCCGCTCGGATCCTGCTCGACTTCCACCTCGTCCCCGACCGCGATCTTCGTCACGGTTGCCTTCTTCAGCCGCCCGCGCAGCGACGCCTCGCGCACCTCGCCGTCGCTCGTCCGCACGTGCCAGATCCCGCCGGTCCCGCTGAGCACGTCTCCGACGAGCGTGACGCTCACGCTTCGTCGCTCTCGTCGCGCATCGCTTCCCACCACGGACGTCCCGGCGACTGCCGCTCCAGCCGGGAATCCAGGAGGCTACGAGCTTCCTGCAGCGTTAGCGCGCCTATCCGGCGAAGCACGTCGGCCTCGGAGCCGGTCGCCAGGTACTCGGTCTCCACGTGGCCCGAAGCGACCGGATCTCCCGCGCGCCAGCGCACGAACAGAAGGTAGCCGGCCACCATTTCCGCGCCGGATTCCGGCGCGGCATCCAGCACGATCTCCGCGCTGTACGACGCTCCATCGGCGCCTTCGAACGCCGCCGGCCGCGCGTGCACCGCCATGTACCCGCCGAGGGTGCTGGGATCACCCTTCGAGAAGTCGCCGGGGAGAAACTGTCCCACCAGTCACCGCCGCGGCTTGCGGCGGCGGCGCGAGACTCCGCCCACCATCTCGCGCAGCATGCTGCCGGTCAAGAACGCCACGTTCGCGGGACGCTCGGCGAGCCGCCGCATGAGATACGGATACCATTGCGTGCCGAAGGGGACGTACACGCGCAGCCGGTATCCTTCTTCCACCAACTGGTCCTGCAGGTCGCGCCGGACGCCGTACAGCATCTGAAACTCGAACCGGTCGGTCGCGATCCCCTGCTCCATCGCGAACCGCTTCGTCTCCTCGATGATGGCCTGATCGTGCGTCGCGATGCCGGAATAGTTCCCGCGCGTGAGCAGGAGCCGCATGGCGCGGACGTAGCTGTCGTCCACGTCCTTCTTGTCCGGAAACGCGACGGTATCCGGCTCCTTGTAGGCGCCCTTGCACAGGCGGACGCGCGCGCGCAGGCGGATCGCGTCCTCGACGTCGGCCATGGTGCGGTAGAGATAGCTCTGCAGGACGATTCCGACGTGCTCGCGGAAGCACGGATACAGCCGGTCCTCGAACATGTCGAGAGTGCGCTGCGTGTACGCGCTGCTTTCCATGTCGATCCGTACGAACGTGGCGTGGTCCCGCGCGCGCGAGAGAACCCCGTCCATGAGTCGCAGGCACAGCTCCTCGGACAGGTCCAGTCCCATCGCCGTGAGCTTGAGCGATACGTTCGAGTCAACGCCCTCGCTCGCGATGCGGTCGAGCAGCTCGATGTACTGCCGGGCGGTCTGCTTCGCCTCGGCTTCGTTGTGCACGCTTTCGCCCAGGAGGTCGAGCGACGCCGTTATTCCGCGGGCGTTGAGCGAGCTCACGGCGCTCATCGCCGTGTCGAGCGTCTCGCCCGCGACAAACCGGTTCGCGAACGCGCGCGCGAGCCGGTTGTGGCGAACGAAGTTGAATATCTGCTGTTGTTCGGAGAGGTAGAGCAGCGCGCCGCGAAGCATCAGGCGGATGGTTGCGTCATCGTGTAGTTGGCGTTCCCGGCCCGGACGCGACCCGCGCGACCGGGAACACCGATCCGGCGGCGAGACCGGGGAAATGATTCCAGGTGACGAGACCGTCGTCGCTCTCGGGCTCGAGCAGACAAACCGCCAGCCGGCCGAGCGGCTGGTCCGTCGGGACGAAGTACGAGCCGGCGGGGACGGACTCGGCGACGGTGAACCAGCGGCCGGTCACGCGCTCCTCCCTGTGTCCCTCGAAGGGTCGCGGCGCGCGAATGACGGAATCGATCGTGAACCGCTCCAGCGGCGAAACGCGCGGACTGGCCAGTCGCTCGACCGCGATCCCGTGGGCCGCGAGCAGCTCGAGCACGGCCGGGTGTTCGCCGAAGATGACGTACCCGCTGCGGACGTTGACGCTCAGCGTGGGATCGAACCGGTCGAACACCGGCATGCGCACCGCGCGGAAGTTGCCCGTCCGCCTGCGGCCGCGCGGCACGCCGGGCTCGGTCCGGGTCGAGTCGCCGGTGCTCACGACGTCCTCGACGATCACGTCGGCCACGACTGGCGACCGCGTGAGCTGGGACCGGATCGGCACTACCTGGCCCGCGCCCTGCGCCGTCGCCGTCGCGCGCAGCCGCGCAACCTCGGAGGCGCGCTCGGCCGTGAGCGAGAGGATCTCACGCACGAATGCGTCCGTGGACGCCACCCTGCGCGCGAACGGATCGTGCGAGTACGCCTCGCTCAGGATCCCGATCCCGTTCCGCATCCCGTAGTAGTTCGTGGAGTAGCGCGGCCGATGGTCATACGTCGCCCAGCCTTCGGCCGCCTGCGTCGGAGCGGCGAGCGCGCGCTCGTCGGTGAGAAAGTTGCCGTAGTCGAACGTCTCGAAGCCGCGGCGCGCGCGCATTCGCTCGCGCAGCAGCGGGAGCCACACGCTCTGCGCGTAGCTCGCCAGCGGCGCGGCGGGCGTGAGCGGAGGGGAGTAAGTGAGCGCGTAGCCGTGATAGCTGCCGTTGGTCGTGTGCAGATCGACGAATACGTCCGGATTCCACTCCCGGAACATCGCCAGCGAACCGCGCGTCTCCGGCGCCTCCGCCTTCACGTAATCGCGATTGAGGTTCAGCTCCAGCGCGCTGGCGCGGCCGCCCACGAGCTGCGGTCCGTTCTGCGAGGGGCGGTTTCTCTCCTGCGGACCGACCGCCTCGTTCCCGTCGGCGTTGTATATCGGTACCGCGATCAGCACGATCGAGTCGAGCACGTTGCGGCGCTGCTCATACACCAGGTCGCGCAGTAGCGCCTGGAGCGCCTCCTTCCCCTCGACTTCGCCCGCGTGGATGTTGCCCTGCACGTACGCGATCGGCCTGCCCAGGCGCCGCGCTTCCTCCGGCGTGCGCACCAGCGGCCGCGACGCGATGACATACGGAATGTCGCGTCCCTGCGTGGTCTTCCCGATGCTGCCGACGGCGATCGGCGCGCCGAGCTTCTGGAGCGAATCGATGAACGCGACGACGTCGGCGTACCGCGAGGTTTCAGTGTAGTTAGTGCGTTCGGCACGGGTACTCGGCAGGAGCTCCCGGGCGATCGGTGCGGGGAGTGGCCCGGAGCCGTTTGCGGTGGCGAGTGTCTGCGGCGCGCAGCTCCACGCCGCGCCTGCTACGATCGCGAACACGGCTCCCCGCGCCCGAGCCAATGTCAGGCCGCAGGTGCGCGCCGAACTCACAGGTTCTCTAGAATGAACCGCGTAAACGTGTCATACAGGTGGAGCGTGGCGCCAGCGCCAGAGATCGAGTGGGTCTTGTTCGGGTACAGCATCATGTAGAACGGCTTGCGCGCGAACTGCAGCTTCTGCGCGAACTGAATCGTGTTCTGCGAGTGCACGTTGTCGTCCCCCGTCCCGTGCACCAGCAGCAGCCGCGCGGTGAGCCCGTCCACGTGATTCAGCGCCGCGGTCACGCGATAGCCGTCGTGATTCCCTTCTGGCGTCCACATGTAGCGCTCGGTGTAGATCGTGTCGTACAGGCTCCAGTCAGTCACCGGCGCCACGGACAATCCCGTCTTGAAGACGTTGCCGCCGCGCGTCGTGGAGAGAAGAGTCATCGTGCCGCCGCCGCTCCACCCCCAGATGCCGATGCGGCTCGCGTCGCCCCAGCTCTGCCGTCCTATCCACCGGGCGGCCGCGATCTGGTCGTCCGACTCGAGCGTGCCGACACGGTATTGCGTCATCTTCCGGAAGTTGCGTCCCCGCATAGCGGCGCCGCGGTTGTCCACGCTCACGACCACATAGCCCTTCTGCGCCAGCATCTGGTGCCAGAGGAACCGGGAGCTGCCCCACGCGTCGCCGACCGTCGGCGACGCCGGGCCGCCGTACACGTACATCAGCACCGGGTGCTTCTTCGTGCTGTCGAACTGCGGCGGGACTATCCGGTACGCGTCGAGCATCGTCGCGCCGTCAGCCGACGGAATGCGAAGGAAAGTCACCTGACTCAGTCCCAGGCGGGCGACCCTGGTCCGCAACGTGTCGTTCGATACCAGCGTCCGCACCGTCCGCATCGACGGGACCTCGACGAGCCGCGCCACGGACGGAGTGTTGATGTCGGAATGCGTCATCACCGCGTAGCGGCTGTTCGGCGCGAGGTTCATCGAATGCCAGCCGCGCGCGGACGTGATCTGCTGGCCGCGTCCGGCGCGAAGCGGGTAACGGAAGATGTGGCGCTGCGTCGGAGTCGGGGCGGCCTGCTGCACGTAGATCTCTCCCCGCGTCTCGTCCAGCCCGACGATGTCGGTGACGTCGCTGCCGTTGCTCGTCACCTGTCGAATCAGCCGGCCCGAGCGGTCGTACAGAAATACCTGCCGCCAGCCGGTGCGATCACTGATCCAGAGGAACTGCCGGCCGTCGTTGAGCCACACGGGCTCCTGCACGTCCACGTACGCGGAATCCGAATCGGTGAGAATCAGCCGCGACCCGTCTCTCGTCACGCTCGCGGCGACCACGTCCACCCGGTTCTGCTTGCGCGGCAGGCGCTGGAAAATGACGGAGTCGTTGCCCAGCCATTCCATCCGCGGCACGTACGAGTCCGGCTCGCCGCCGGTGTTTATCCAGCGCGTGGTGCCGGTCACGACGTCGATCACACCGATCCTGATGTCGGCGTTCCGCTCGCCCGCCTTCGGATACTTGAAGGTGGTGAACGAGGGATACAGCGTCGTCTCGTCTATCAGGGAGAACGGCTTGACCGCCGTCTGGTCGAAGCGCCAGAACGCGATCCGCCTGCCGTCCGGGCTCCAGCGGAACGCGTCGCGCAGCCCAAACTCCTCCTCGTACACCCAGTCCGTGGTCCCGTTGATTATCTCCGGGCTGCCGTCGCGCGTCAGCGCGCGCTCCTGCCCCGTCGCGAGATCCGTCACGTAGATGTTGTTGTTCCGGACGAACGCGGCGTGCCGGCCGTCGGGCGACAGCTTGGCGAACATGATCAGCGTGTCGACGCGCGTCACCGGAACCAGCTTGCGCGAGGCGACGTCGAACACGTGGAACCTGCCCTGCGTGTTCGAGCGCCACACCCGCTCCGAGCTGTGGAAGATCAGCGCGCGCGCCTGGTCCCCCGACCAGGTGACGTCCTCGATGTTCAACCGCTTGCCATCCTCTCCCACGAAAACAGCCGCGTCGACGAGCAGCGTGCTGCGCCCGCTTCCCACGTCCACCGTGTAGAAGCTTCCCTCCCGCACGTCCACGTAGTTCGCCTCGTTGCCGAGCCAGTGCAGCGTCGGCGACGGCTGCGCGCGAAACTCCGCGGAGTTGAAGATCCGGTCGACGGTCAGCTCGCTGGAGGTCTGCGCGGCGGCAACCGGCGCAATGAGCGCGACGGAGAGAACGGAGAAATTCAGAACGCGACGCATTTGATGCCCGCTGTTGAAGTGTTGGTATGAATAGTAGACACGGGGCCCTCAGGAAGCAGCGCAGTCACTAGTCACTAATCACTAGTCACTAGTCACCCTTTTCAACTACCGCCGCGCTGCCTGCAGCAGCCGCTCCGCCGGCTCGAACCGGCCGGGGAACCGCGAGTTCAGCTCCTCGAGCTGGCCGACCAGCGTCGCCGCCCCGATGGAGTCTATGTACCGGAACGGTCCGCCGCGAAACGGCGGGAAGCCGATGCCGAAGACCGCGCCCACGTCGCCGTCGCGCTCCGAGCGGATGATTCCGTCCTGCAGGCAGCGCGCGGCCTCGTTCAGCATGGCGAACACGCACCGCTGCTGTATCTCGGCGGCCGGAATCTCGGTACGTTCCGCGGCCGCGCCCGCCACCGCGTAAACCTCCGGATCCACGGCGCCCTTCTTCCCGGCTTCGTCGTACAGGTAAAATCCCTGCTTCGCTTTCCGCCCGTACCGTCCGGCGGCGACCAGTCGGTCGATCGCTCCCGCCGGAGCGAACCGGTCGCCGAACGCCTGGTGCATGACTGCCGCGGCCTTGGCGCCTACGTCCATGCCGACTTCGTCGAGCAGCGTCATCGGTCCGACGGGAAAGCCGAAAGCGACCATCGCGGCGTCGATCGCGTCCACCGCCGCGCCCTGCTCGAGCAGCCGCCCCGCCTCGTTGATGTACGGGAAGAGGATCCGGTTGACGTAAAAGCCCGGCCCGTCGTTGACCACGATCACGGTCTTGCCCAGCCGCTTGCCGTAGGCGACGGCGGTGGCGACCGCTTCCGGGCTCGTTCCCGGCGTGGTGATCACTTCGATCAGCGGCATCTTGTGCACCGGGCTGAAGAAGTGCATCCCGAGCACGCGCTCCGGCCGCGCCGCCGCCTCCGCGATCCGGCCGATCGGAATGGTGCTCGTGTTCGTCGCGAAGATGGCCTCGGGCTTCAGCAACGGCTCGACCTCGCGCAGTACCTCGTGCTTGGTCGCGAGATCCTCGAACACCGCCTCGATCACCAGGTCCACGCTGGCGAAGCCGCTGTAGTCCACCGTCCCACCCAGCAGCAACATCGTGTCGTCCATCTGCTGGCGGGTGATCTGCCGCTTGCCGAGACGCTCCTTGAGCACCGACCGCACCGCGGCGAGCCCTTTGCCGACCCGCGCGTGATCCGCGTCCTTCATGCGCACGACCGTTCCCTGCTGCACGGCGACCGACGCGATCCCCGAGCCCATGAAGCCGGCGCCGAGTATTCCGAGCTTCTTCACTTCGCGCGGCTCGGCCGGAACGCCGACACCGCTGTCCTTCTTCAAGGCCGTCGTCGCGAAGAACAGATAGATGAGCTGGCGCGACACGTCGGTGGCCGCCATCTCGCCGAACAGGCGCGATTCCTCGCGGTAGCCGTGCGCGCGCCGGCCGCTCAGTCCCGCGGCGACGGCGTCGAGCGCCGCGAGCGGCGCGGGATAGTGCCCCTTCGTCTTCTTGAGCGTCTCCTCGCGCGCCTTCCGCAGCACCACGCTTCTGCCGACCGGGTTTCCGTCGAGCAGAGTGTCCATGAAGCCGCGCTCCTTGCGCGTCTGCGGGCGCTTGCCGTTGCCCAGCTCCTTCGCGCGCTGCACCGCTATCTGTCGCAGGATGGCCGGATGCACCAGCTCTTCGACCAGTCCCATCTGATACGCTTTCTTCGCGCGGACGTTCTTTCCCGTGAGAATCATGTCGAGCGCGGCGCGCAAACCGATCTTGCGCGGCAGCCGCTGCGTGCCGCCGGCGCCCGGTATGATTCCGAGTTGAACCTCGGGCAGCGCGAGCACGGTCTTGGGATGATCGGTCGCGACCCGGTACGTGCACGCGAGCGCGAGCTCCAGCCCGCCTCCTAGGCACGCCCCATGGATCGCGGCCACCAGCGGGATCCGCATTCTCGCCACCGAATCGATGAGCATCTGCCCGTCCCTGCTCAATCGCTCGGCTTGCGCCGCGGTTTCCAGCGTGAGGAATTCCTCGATGTCGGCGCCCGCGATGAACACATCGGGCTTGCCGCTGATCAGGACCGCTCCTCTGATGTCCTTGTCGCGCTCCAGCCGGTCCGCCAGCTGGAGGAACTCGTCCTTGACCGCGCGGCCGATCTTGTTGACCGACTCACCCGGCAAATCGAACGTGACGATGGCGATCCCGTCCTGCACGTCGACGGTCAGCGCGTACGGCCCGCGGCTCTCCTTCGGCTCGACCACGCGCATCGTCTCCATCAGGCGCGCTCCACGACCATGGCGAAGCCCATCCCGCCCGCGGCGCACACCGTCATCAAGCCGAACTGTCCGCCGCGCCTGCCCAGCTCGTTCAATAGCGTCACCGTGATGCGTGAGCCTGTCGCGCCGAACGGATGGCCGATGGCGATCGAGCCGCCCATGACGTTGAGCTTGGCGCGATCCACTTCGCCGACCGGCTCGGAGAACCCGGCGCGCTTCGCCCACTCGCGCGATTCCAGCCCGCGCAGATTCGACAGCACCTGCGCGGCGAACGCCTCGTGCATCTCCACGAGATCCATGTCGCGCAGCGTGAGTCCCGCGCGCTGGAGCGCCACCGGCGCGGCCAGCACCGGTCCCTGCAGCAGCTGCTCGCCCGGATCCAGCGCGGCGTAAGCGTAGGATCTGATGAAGCCGAGCGGCGGGTAGCCGAGGGAGCGGGCCTTTTCCTCGCTCATCAGCAGCACGCAGGCGCCGCCGTCAGTGAGCGGGGACGCGTTGCCGGCGGTGACCGTTCCGTACTTGCGATCGAACACGGGCTTGAGCGCGGCGAGCTGCTCCATGCTCGTGTCGCTGCGGACCCCGTTGTCCGAGGTCGCGAACGTCTCGTACTTCGGCGGCACGTACACCGGCATGATCTCGGCGGTGAGCCGTCCGTCCGCCGTGCCGGCCGCCGCCATTCTATGCGACCGCAAAGCGTATTGGTCCTGCTCCGCCCGGGTGATGCCGTTCAGCTTCGCCATCTTCTCCGCCGACTGACCCATCGTCTCGCCGGTGGACGGCTCGGCGATGGCGGGGGCGATCGGTACCAGGTCGCGCGGCCGTATCTTCGCCACGGCGCCAGCGCGTCCGGCGATCGTCTTCGATTTCGAGGCCTTGATCAGCGCGTCGGTGAACGTCTGCTGGTGGAGCATGGGCACGTTCGACAGCGTCTCCGCGCCCCCCGCGATCGCGACGTCGACGTGTCCGAGCACGATCTGGTCGGCCGCGTCGGTGATCGCCTGGTTCGCGGACGCGCACGCGCGGCTGACGCTGAACGCCTGCACTCCCTTCGGCAGCATCGGCATCAGCGCGATCTCGCGCGCGATGTTGGGCGCGACGACCGAGGGAATGACCGTGCCGAACACGATCGCCTGCACCTCGCGCGTGTCCAGCCCCGTGCGCTGCAGCAGCTCGGCGACGCACAACTTGCCCAGCTCGATCGCGTTGAACGACTTGAGTGCCGTGCCCGCTTTGGTGAACGGCGTTCGCACCCCGGCGACTATCGCCACACGTCTGCCGGTCCCGCTGCCGAAGGTCGCCATTACAGGGAAGTTAGACGCGGGGCGTATATGTTTCTAGGATGACGGCGCCGCTTCCGACGTCCGTTCCCGTTTCGGCTCACGCGCACCGCGCGCGGCTGGGGCGGGAGTCGTTCGATGTCGTGGTCATCGGGGGCGGCATAAACGGCTGCGGCATAGCTCGCGATGCCGCCATGCGCGGGCTGAGCGTCGCGCTGATCGAGCAGGACGACTTCGGCAGCGGCACGTCCAGCCGGACGTCGCGCCTCGTGCACGGCGGGCTGCGGTACCTGGAGCACGGGCGCGTCGGGCTGGTGCGCGAGTCCCGGCGGGAGCGCGCCACGCTGATGCGCATCGCGCCGCATCTCGTGCGACCGCTCCGCTTCACCTGGCCGGTCTACAGTGGCGCGCGCGTTTCGACACGAAAGCTCGGCGCCGGCCTGACGCTGTACGACCTGCTTTCCCTCTCGCGTCCCGGCAGGTGGCACGAGCGATTGTCGCCGGCCGAAGTGCTCGCGCGCGAGCCGGCGCTCAAGCAGGCGGGCCTGTCCGGCGGCGGCGCCTACTTCGATTCGTCCACGGACGATTCGCGCCTGACTCTCGCGAACGCGCTGAGCGCCGCATACTGGAGCGCGGTCACCGTGAATCACATGAGCGCGGAGCTGCTGCCCGGCGGCGCGCCGCACACCGTCGCACTCACCGACAACCTGACCGGCGAGCAACTTTCAATCTTCGCGCGCGTCGTGGTTCGCGCGCTCGGTCCGTGGTCTTCGGCCGTCGAGCGCAGCAAGGGGTCGCACATCATGGTCGACCGCTCGCTCGTCGGTAACCGCGACGCCATCGCGCTGCTCTCCCCGGTCGACGGCCGCGTGATGTTCATCCTCCCCGCCGGCTCGCACACGATCATCGGCACCACCGAGATTCTCACGCGCGCGTCACCCGACGAGGTTCGCGCCTCCGAATCGGAGATCTCGTATCTGATCGAATCGGCGAACGCCTATCTGGCGGACGCGCGCGTGCGCCGCCGGGACGTGATAACCGCGTGGGCCGGTCTCCGCCCGCTCGCGCCCGCGCTGATCTCGGCGAATCCTGCTTCCATTTCCCGGGAGCATCTCATCACGCGCGATGCCTCGGGCACGATCACGCTCACCGGCGGCAAGCTCACCACGTACCGGGCGGTAGCGGAGGAAGCGGTCGATCTCGTGCAGATCACGCTCGGCATGCGCACGACGCGATCCCGCACGTCCCGGGAAGCTCTTCCCGGTGCCGACCGCGAGGCCGCGATCGCCGAAATGATCCGCGCCGAGCCCGCGCTAGGGCGACCACTCGCGAGCGACTCCGAGGTGCACCCGGCGGATCTGCTCTATTCCGTGCGGCAGGAG
>JANLGX010000511.1 GCA_024654005.1 Gemmatimonadaceae bacterium
TCCCGAACAGAGACCAGCTCAGCGCGATCAGACCGTGCGTGAGCGGCTGGAACCTGCCATGTCCGGCGTAGAACGTGGAAACCGCTTGAAAGGCCTCGCCGAACGTGCTGCTCGCCACGAGGAGGGGGAGAAAGTCAGCGTAGTCGTAGACGTCCCAGGGAGCAGCGAAGATCGGGGCATAGATGCCAAGCGCCGCCGCCATCAGACCGATGGACGCTGCCAGCGCCACTCCCAGCGGGAAGTAACGGTGACCGGTCACTCTCAGCCGGAGCATTATCGGATCGAACGACCGGTGCGCATCGGGAACTCTCGCAATTCCACCATCCTGTGCTGTAACTCTATGTGCCAACGCTCGTCAGAGTATAAACCCTTCCTGACATTGCACTCACCGATTAACCAGGCCCAGCGCAGCGGGAGTGACGCTCCAGCGGCGCCGGCCGCGGAATTCTGCGCGGTGTGCCGGTCGACGTCGCGCAACCCGTTCGTCCGCCATGACGGCCACACGGTCGTAGAGTGCGGCGGCTGTGGCCTGCGGTATTTGTATCCGATGCCGTCGACGGAGGCTGCGAGCGCGCTGTACTCCGACGATTATTTCCGGAACGACTCACCACTCGCGCGCGGATACGACGACTACGAGGCCGAACGCGACAACATGCGCGCTACGTTTCGCGACCGGCTTCGCTTTCTGCCCAAGCCCGCGCGCCATGAGCGCCTGCTCGACGTCGGCGCGGCGGCGGGGTTTTTCGTCGAGCAGGCGCGGCTCGCGGGCTGGGATGCGGAAGGTATCGAGCTGAACGGGTGGGCCGCCGAATACGCGCGTGAAAAATTGGCGGTGCCCGTCCGCCACGGATCGCTCGAGGACGCCGGATATCCGGATCGCTCATTCGCGGCGGTCACGCTATGGGAAGTGATCGAGCACATCCCGCAGCCCCGCGAGTTCATTCGCGAGATTGCGCGCATTCTCCAGCCCGGCGGCGTGCTGGCGCTGTCCACTCCCGACGCCGGCAGTGCCGTCGCGCGCGTTTTCGGGCGCAGGTGGCTGGGGTGGAAGAAGATTCCGGAGCACGTCTACTTTTTCGATCGCGAGACGCTGGGGAGACTGCTCAGGGAGGAGGGCTTCGAGATTCTCTCTACGCGGTACGTCAGTCTCACGGTGCGCGCGGCCTACGCGCTCGAGCGGCTCGCCGCGCTCGTGGGCGTGCCGTGGCTCGCGAGAGTCCCGAAGATCATCGGGAACGCGCCCATTCGCGTGAACCCGCTGTACGATCTCATGCTCGTCGCGAGACTGCGCGAATGAGCGGCGCCGAGTGCCCGGCCCTGGACACAGTGAAGTCCGCGGGGATCTTCGCCATAGGGCGCGGCGCCGCGCCCGACGTGTCAGTCGTTCTCCCATCCTATCGTGCGGCGGCGCTGGCGCTGCGCTCCGTCGATCGGATCAGGGAGACGCTCGCGCGAGAGCAGCTCAGCCGGGAGATCATCGTGGTCGACGACGGCGGCGGTGACTTCGCCTCGGACGCATTCGAGGGAGACCCCGACGTTCGTCTGCTGCGCCTCCCGCGGAACGTGGGGAAGGGAGCCGCGGTGGCCGCGGGGATGCGGCAGGCCCGCGGCCGCGTTCGGATCTTCACGGACGTCGATCTGCCGTACGACCCCGATCTCATGCCCGTGATGGTCGCGTACATCATCGAGCGGGGCTTCCACCTCGTCATCGGCGATCGCACGCTGCGTGGCTCGTCGTACCACCTCAAGCTGGGTCTCACGCGCAGAGCGCTGTCGGGCGTGTTCTCGGCGTTCGTGGGGACGATCGTCACGGGCGGATTCTTCGACACCCAGTGCGGACTGAAGGCGATACGCGGGGACGTCGCAGACGTGCTGTTCAGGCTGATCCGGATCGATCGGTTCGCCTTCGACGTGGAGCTCGTGTATCTCGCGCTCAAGTACGGTGCGGACATCAAGCGCGTGCCCGTCCAGCTCGAACGTAACGATACCTCTTCCGTTCGCGTGTGGCGCGATTCCATCCGGGGGGCGTTCGACGTGCTGCGGATCAAGTACAATCAGATGAGCGGACGCTATCACAGTCCCGAGCTCGCGGCGATCGTCGCGGCGGATTTCGAGTCTGCGAGAGGCGACGGCTCCAACGGTCGCCGAGAGCGGGCGCTAGCGCCATAGGATCGCCACCGCCGAATCGTATGGAACTACGGACGGGGGGGCGTCGTCGGCCCTTCGCATGAACATCGTCGGCCGTCTGCCGGGATGCGCCGCGATGAAAGCGGCGTTCGCCGCGGGGCCCATGTCGCGCACGATCAGGACGCCATCCCCGGGCGCGCCCGGCAGATCGCTCTGCCACAGGAGCGGCGCGACGTCCACAATGCCAAGCGTATCGGACGCGGCTTCGCGGAAGCACTCGGGCGTCAGGCGCTCACCCTCGCCCAATCGGATCCAGTTTCCGCGGGAGATCTGCACGCGCGGCAGCTCTCCACTGCGCAGTGCGAAGTCCAGCGACGCATCGCTGTCCGCCGGCCCGCCGGGATAGCGCTGCGCGAAGCGGTGCACGGCGCATGTGGGATTGTGCGTCAGCGCCATCTCGAGCGAGTCCAGCCTCATTCCGCGGGCCGCCAGACGCATCGCGATTCGACTGGTCCACCCGCCGTGAACGAACAGCGTCGAAGGCTGCGCGACCTGCGGAGCGTCGACTCTCGTGCTCGCCATCCAGCCCCGGTATTGCAGCAGCCGGTCGGGACCGAGGTAGAAGACTCCCGCCGCTGCCGCGAGGGCGAAGGCGCAGGCGAGACCTGCGCGCATCGAGTAGCCGCGCGGCTCCCAGGACCGCGGCACGCTGCGCACGAGTCCCGCCGCGGACACGGCCGCCAGAATCGCCCACGCC
>JANLGX010000512.1 GCA_024654005.1 Gemmatimonadaceae bacterium
CACGGGGAGCTGCCGGACCAGAAGGAATACGACGAGTTCGAGCACGACATCACGTACCACACGTACGTGCACGAGAACATCCGGAAGTTTCTCGAGGGGTTCCGCTACGACGCGCACCCGATGGCGATGCTCAACAGCGCGGTCGCGGCGCTGGCCTCGTTCTATCCCGATTCGCGCAACATCTTCGACGCCGAGCACCGCAACATCTCGATCATCCGCCTGCTGGCCAAGGTCCCGACGATCGCGGCATTCTCGTACAGGCACGTGAAGGGCCTCCCGTTCGTGTACCCGGACAACGATCTGTCGTACGTCGAGAACTTCCTCTCGATGGTCGCGCGGATGAGCGAGACGAAGTACGAGGCGGACCCGGTGTTCGTGAAGGCGCTGGAGATCCTGTTCATCCTGCACGCGGACCACGAGCAGAATTGCTCCACCAGCGCGGTTCGCGCGGTTGGCTCGTCGCACGTGGACCCGTTCTCGGCGATCTCGGCCGGCATCGCGGCGTTGTTCGGTCCGCTGCACGGCGGCGCGAACGAGGCCGTGCTGCGGATGATCGGCGAGATCGGGCATCCGAAGAACGTCCCCGAGTTCATCGAGGGGGTGAAGGGCGGCAAGGGCCAGCGCCTCATGGGCTTCGGCCACCGGGTGTACAAGAGCTACGACCCGCGCGCGCGGATCGTGAAGCGGCTGGCGGACGACGTATTCAAGGTCGTCGGCGTGGACAAGGACCTGGAGATCGCGCTCGAGCTGGAGCGGATCGCGCTGTCCGACGACTATTTCGTCTCGCGCAAGCTGTACCCGAACGTGGACTTCTACACCGGGCTGATCTATCGCTCGATGGCGTTCCCGGCCGAGTTCTTCACGGTGCTGTTCGCGATCGCGCGAACGGCGGGGTGGCTGGCGCAGTGGGAGGAGATGCTGCTCGACAAGGAGCAGAAGATCGCGCGCCCGCGGCAGATCTACACGGGGCCCGGCGAGCGCGAGTACAAGACGAAACTCACGCCGGCCAAGGGCGGGCACAAGGCGGCGAAAAAGGACGCGCTGCGCCAGTAGGGTTTTTCCGTCGGTAGAAAAGGACGAGGGCTGGTTCGCTGGCCCTACGCTCGCAAACTGCGCTCGCTAACACGGGCCTGCGAACCAGCTCTCGTCCTTTTTCTCCCGCACGCCACAGGGCGTACGCAGGCTTTTCCGACGCGTGGTCCCGTCCTTCGAGGCGATCGCGTCCCGCACTGCCACGTACCGACCTCCGCTCCCGCCGCGGAAACGCTACGAAACCTTGCGGGTTTTTTTCTTGAGGAAATCCATCAGGATGAACTGACCGAGCGTCATCGTGTTGGTGAAGTAGGCCTTGCCGAGGCTGATCTGCGACACGCGCTTGACGAACTCGACCAGCGCCCGGTCGCGCGCGAGCATGAAGGTGTTGATCATGATCCCCGAGCGCCGGCAGTTCGCGACCTCGCGCAGCGTCTCGGCGATTACCGTCGCGTCGAGGCCCATCGAGTTCTTGTAGATCTGCCCGTTCGGCATCGTCAGCGCGCTCGGCTTGCCGTCGGTGATCATGACGATCTGCCGCATGTCCTTCTTCTGCGCCAGGAGAATGCGGCGCGCGAGCTTGAGCCCTTCGGCGGTGTTGGTGTGGTACGGCCCGACCTGCGCCTCGGCCAGCTTCGCCAGCGGGATCTCCTCCGCCGAATCGTGAAACAGCACGACCCGGAGCGTGTCGCCGGCGAACTGCGTCCGGATCAGGTGCGTGAGCGCGAGCGCGACTTTTTTGGCGGGCGTGAACCTGTCCTCGCCGTACAGGATCATCGAATGCGACGTGTCGAGCATCAGCACCGTGGCGCACGACGACCTGTACTCTGCCTGCCGCACCATCAGGTCGCGGTAGTCCAGATCCAGCGGGATGTCGAGCGAGCCCGTGCGGCCGAGCGCGCGTAGCAGCGTCTCGTTGACGTCCAGGTTCAGCGTGTCGCCGAACTCGTACTCCTTGCTCCAGCCGTCGGCCTCGACTCCCGTCGCGAGGTACTGCGTGTCGTGGCTGCCGAAGCTCGACTTTCCGAGCGAGCCGAGTATGGAGCGGAGCGTCTTGTAACCGAGGAAGTCGATCCCCTTGTCGGTGAGATTGAACTGCACCGAATTCGCGGCGGCGTGCGACAGGCTGCCCTTGCCGACCACCGGCTGGTGACCGGACGGCATCTGCGGCGGGGCTTCGACGTCGATGTATCCCTCCGCCGCCAGCCGCTGCACCAGCTCGTCCAGCAGCTTCGCGAGGTTGGCCTGTGATTCCTCGTCGCCTTCGCCGCGCAGCGCCTGGAGCATCTCGGGCGTGAACTGCCCGCCTTCCTGCAGCGCGTTGAGGATCGCTTCCTTGAGCGCGCCGAGCGAGCGGTCGGCGTCCTCGCCGATGTCGCCCCAATACGGATGCTGCGCGGGCCCGCCGGCGAAGCCGGATTGGAGGAGGAAATCGGCCAGCTTGTCGAGCAGGGCCTCGAGGTCGACAGCGTCGGCGAGGTCGGCACTGAACTTCGAGTAGGTGTGAAACCTCATTCTCAATTATAGAGCGAGAGTCAGGCACCGGCGCTATTGGAGAGTCCGAGGGCGCCAGCCCTAACCAGGAGCAGCAAAAGCTTGGTATACTCCGCCCGTGCCCCGATCTCTGAATCCCTTCCGGGCTCTCAAAGCGCACCGGAACTTCCGGATCTTCTGGATCGGGCAGGCCGTGTCGCTCACCGGCAGCTGGGTTCAGATCGTGGCCCAGGGGTGGCTCGCGCTGGATCTGTCGAACGATCCGTTCATAGTCGGCGTCGTGAGCGCCGCGGGCTCGTTTCCCGTGCTGCTGTTCTCCCTGTACGGCGGGGTCATCGCCGACAGGTACGACAAGCGGAAGCTGGTGATGATCGGGCAGTCGCTGCTCGCGCTCGAGGCGGCCGTGCTCTGGTGGTTCGTCGTCAGCGGGACCATCACGATCCCGTGGCTGATCGCTCTCGCGGCGTTCGCCGGCGTCGTGAGCGCCTTCGAGATCCCGGCGCGCCAGGCGTTGCTCATCGAGCTGGTGGAACGGGAGGACCTGATGGACGCGATCGCCCTGAACACGAGCGCGTTCAACCTCGCGCGCATCCTGGGGCCGTCCATCGCGGCGGCCGTGATCGCGAGCGCGGGCCTCGCGTGGTGCTTCGCACTCAACACGCTCAGCTTCTCGGCCGTGCTGGCGGGACTGTTCATGCTGCGCCTGCCGCCGCACGTGCGGCCCGTCGGGCGGCCGTCGCCGATCGCGGGGCTCCGGGAAGGGATGGCTTACATGTTCGCGACGTCCGAGATCGTCGTCGTGATGCGGATGGTGTCGGTGTTCTCGATCTTCGGCGTGCCGTACCTCACGCTGATGCCGGTGTTCGCCCGCGAAGCGCTGGGTCTGGGCGCCAGCGGCTACGGCGTCCTCATGACGGTCACCGGCGTGGGCGCGTTGTCGGGCGCGCTGTTCCTCGCCGCCGTCGGCGGACGGATCCAGCGCGGGCGGTTGTTCGCCACGGCCTCGATCGCCTTTCCGCTGGTGGTGCTCGCCCTGTCGGCCACGCGCCAGGCGCCGGTCGCGGCCTTCGTGCTGCTGCTCTGCGGACTGTTCATGATCCTGCAGACCGCGCTGGCGAACGGAATTCTCCAGGCGGTCGTGCGCGACGAGCTGCGGGGCAGGGTCATGGCGGCGTACGTCGTGGTGTACGTCGGGTTCGCGCCGATCGGGTCGTTCGCGGGAGGAGCGATGGCGCGAGCGGTGGGGATCGAATGGACGCTGGCCGCCGGAGGGGCGGTCATGCTGCTGTTTGCGCTGTGGACTTTCTGGAAGCACCCGGAGTTGAGGACACTCTAGCCCGGGACCGTTTTAGCTCCAGGAATATTCCAGGGGGAATCCAGGCCGTGAGCTTTGAGCTGTTATAATAGCTGTCAGCTCTCAGGCAACTGACATATTGGACGTGTCGATGCGTTGGCCGCGAAATCCCAGGAACGTCCCAATCGCAGTTGCTGATTGCTGATGGCTAATAGCTCACTGCCAACGGCCTGGATTCCCTCAGCAGATCACCAGGACTCCGCTACGCCGTCCACCATATCCTCCCCGCGACGATGACCAGAAAAACGGCGAACGCCCGCTTCAACGTCGCGTCCCCCATCGTGTGCGCCAGCTTCGCCCCGAACCACGCGCCCGCGAACAATCCCAGCGCCACCAGCAGCGACGCCCTGATGTCGATGTTCCCGTTGCGGTAGTACTCCCACGCGCCGAGCGCGCCCACCGGTAGCAGCAGCGCGCCGAGCGAGGTTCCCGTCGCCGTCAGCGGCGTCATCTTGGCGATGAGCATGAGCGCCGGCACGATCACGAGTCCGCCGCCGATGCCGAACATCCCCGACAGTACGCCGGCGAGCACTCCGATCGCCAGAAAAAGGAACACGGTCATTTCGCCGCCTCGTGATATGGGTCGCGCAGGTGCACCGGAGCCGCCTTCGCGCGGATTCGCAGGTTGAGCATCTCCACGAACAGCGAGAAGCCCATGGCGAAGTAGATCATCCCCTTCGGCAGGTGGAAGTCGAGCCCTTCGGCGACCAGACTCACGCCGATAAGCATCAGGAAGCTCAATGCGAGCATCTTGATCGTCGGGTGCTTATCCACGAACCGCGAGATGACTCCGGAGAACGCGATCATGACACCGACTGCCACGATGACGGCGGCTACCATGATCGGGAGCTGATTCACCAGGCCGACGGCGGTGATGATCGAGTCGAGCGAGAACACGATGTCCAGCAGCAGGATCTGACCGATGACGCTGGCGAAGTTCGCGGCCACTTTCGCGGAGATGCGGCCCTCCTCTCCCTCGATCTTGTCGTGCACTTCGTGCGTGCTCTTCGCGATGAGGAAGAGGCCGCCGAGTAGCAGGATCAGATCCCGTCCCGAGATCTCCTGGCCGAGGACCGCGAACAGCGGGGCCGTCAGCTTGATCATCCACGCCAGCATGAACAGCAGCATGACGCGCGTGATCGCCGCGAGCCCGAGGCCGAGCTGCCTCGCCTTCGCCTGCTGATTGGCCGGGAGCTTCCCGGCCAGAATCGCGATGAAGACGACGTTGTCTATCCCGAGCACTACCTCGAGCGCGAGCAGCGTCGCGAAAGCCAGCCATGCCTGGGGATCGGTGAGCAGCTCGATCACGAGATTCCTCTGTTGATTGCGAGCAGGACCTTGTCGGCGAAGGTGTCGACTTCGTCGAGCGTGGTGTACACGTTCGGGGTGATGCGCAGCCCGCTGTATTCCTTGTGCGCGATCGGCGTGGTGACGATGCGATGCTTCGCCATCAGCCAGCTTCCCAACGCGCCGCTCTCGATTCCGTCGACGTTGAAGAGCGCGATCGCGCCCGAGTTGCGGTCGTCGAGGTGCGTGAGGACGTGGACGCGGTCGCTCGCCGCGGCCAGGCGCTTCGCCCAGCGGTCGCGCAGCAGCCGCAGCCGCGCGGCCTTGCGCTCCGCGCCGATGCCGCGATGGAACGCCAGCGCGGCCGATATCGCGTTGTGATTGGCCGCGGGGTGAGTGCCGATCTCCTCGTATTTCCTGACGTTGTCGTTGAGCTCCGGGCCGGCCGCCATGAGCGGCCATAGTCCGCGCTGCTTTTCCTTCTTGACGTACAGGAAGCCGGTTCCGATCGGGGCGAGCAGCCATTTGTGCAGGCTCGTGCCGTAGTAGTCGCAGCCGAGGTCGTCGCGCTTGAACGGGAAGTGGGCGTAGGCGTGCGCCCCGTCGACGAAGACCTCGATTCCGCGCGGCCGCGCGAGCTCGACGAGCTCGCGCACCGGCATGATCTGCCCGGTGAGGTTGGTGATGTGCGTGACCTCGATGACGCGCGTGCGCGGAGTCAGCGCGGCCTCGAACTGGCGCACCAGGTACGACATCGACGGTGGCGGAACATCGAAGGATATCTGCCGCACGACGATTCCCTCGCGCCGGGCGCGCTGCTCCCAGCTCGTGATCATGCGGCCGTAGTTCTGGTTGGTGAGCAGGACTTCGTCGCCGGGCTCGAGGTCGATGCCGAAGATCATCGTCTCCAGCGCTTCGGAGGCGTTGCGCGTGATCGCCATTTCCTCCGGATCGCAGCCGAAGTCGCGCGCAAGATCCCGCCGCACGCTCTCGATGCGGGGCTCGAGCACGCGCCACATGTGCTCGACGGGCAGCTCGTTGCTGAAGCGGAGGTCGCGGATCATCGCCTCGAGCACGTGGCTGGGCGTCGGGCTGACGCCGCCGTTGTTGAGGTTGATCATCGTCCGGTCGGCGTCGAACGCGCGCTGGATCTCGGCCCAGTACGCCTCGTCGTCGGCGACGACGGAGGGGAGGCGGCCGCCGGCCACCTCCTCGGCGCGCAACAGCTTGCGAATGGCGTCCTCCCGGAACAGCGGCGCGGCAACTCCGGCTACTGCGAGTCTCGACAGGAAGTCACGGCGGGAGGACATGGGGAGCTCTTGGCTGTTGGCTGTTGGCTGTTGGCTGTTGGCTTTTGGTGGTTCCTAGTCACTAGTCACTAGTCACTAGTCACCGCTGTCACCGTCCTCTGCTGCCGAATATGGCCGTACGGCCGGCGCTGTCCACGCTGAGTATGTCATAGGGCTCCGGCGGCCCGACTTCCATCCCCGGCGATCCCACGGGCATTCCCGGAACTGTGATTCCGGCGATGCGAGGTCGCTCGGCGAGCAGCTTCCGCACGAGATCGGCGGGCACGTGCCCTTCGACGTAGTAACCGCCTACTTCCGTCGTGTGACAGGACTGGAGGTTGCTCGCGATGTTGTGCTTCTGCTTCACCGCGTCGAGATCGGAGACGTTGTACGTCACGACGCGAAAGCCGTTGTTGCGCATGTAGTCGACCCACGCGTTACAGCAGGGACAGGTCGATTCCTTGTAGACCACGAGGGTCGTGCTGTCGGAGCCGGACGCGGCCGCGGACACGGGCGCCGGCGCGACGGCCGAAGCAGCCGGTTCCGCTTCCGGAGTGGAGGGGGAGCAGGCGGCCAGCGCGGCGGCCGATGTGAGCGAAAGAACTAGACGGGGTGACATGCGTTCCTCTTTACGGGTGTACGACACAATGGTAATCCGGCGGCGCGGGTTGTGCGACAACGGCAGTGGCTAGTGACTAGTGACTAGTGACTGGAGGGCGCGCTGGTCAGGATATCGAAGAGCGCCGCGCGCGCCGCCGGGACACGAGCCAGTACACGACCGCGTTCACCAGCACGACTGACGCGGCCAGCACGAGCTGCGTCGACCCTGAAAGCCCCGGCGGGTAGATCACGGGCTCGAGGTATCGGTCGATAAAGCCGCCGGCGTAGCCGCTCTCGCCGCCGAGACGGCGGAAGTGATTCTCCAGCGGCGTCAGCGGGCACGTCCAGCCGCGCAGCTCGATGAGCACGCCCCAGACGGCAGCGGGGAGGTGCACCCACATGACTCTCCGCCATCGCAGCGCGAGCAATCCGCCGAGCACCACGAACGCTATGAACGCGAAGTGGACCAGCATCGTCGCGTCTGCAAGCACGCGGTACATCATGGGTATCTCGGGAGGCTGAGGGCTCTGTGTCCCCTGCGTCGCCTACGCTTCGCTACCACGGCGACTTCGGGGACACAGAGCCCTCAGCCTCACCAGCTCGGTCGCCCGCGCTCGCTGACGCACGGGGTGAGAGGGCGCGCGCTGGGGAGGGAGGAAGGGCGGGAGCGAAGAACTCGCGCAACTTTGTAGATGCTGGGCGGCGGTTGGGGGCGAGCGTCCTCGCAGCGCGCGTGCTAGCCCGCGCAGTTTGCCGGGTGCCCGCTCGCGAAGCGAGTGGGCGGGATAGCGCGCGAAGAGGACGCTTGCCTCAAACCGCCGTACACACAGACGCTAAGCGTGCGCGGGGACCTTCGAATGGGCCCCGTTCGCGCGAGCTTCCTCGATCACGCTGTGCGTAGCCTCGGCCGGCATCTGCTCGTAACCGTGGAATTTCTGGCTGAAGCCGCCGTAGCCGTGCGTCATCGACTGCACCTCGGTGGCGAAGCCGTGCAGCTCGGCCTGCGGCAGCACCGCGCGGATCACGGTGCCGGCGTCCTGTGAGGCCTCCGTTCCCAGGATGTGCCCGCGCCGCGCCGAGATCGCGCCGAGCACGTCACCCATGTATTCGTCGGGAGTCGTGATCTCGATCTCGTCGAGCGGCTCGAGCAGCACCGGCTTGCACTTGGACGCGACGGAGTTGAACGCCTGGATCCCCGCCATCTTGAACGACTGCTCGCTCGAGTCCACCGAATGGTACGAGCCGTCGTACACCTCCACCTCGAAGTCCACCATCGGGTAGCCGGCGAGCACGCCGCGTACCGACGCTTCCTGGATCCCCTTGTCCACCGCGGGGATGTACTTGGACGGGATCGACCCGCCGACGACCGAGTTGACGAAGTTGTAGCCGCGCCCGCGCGGAGCGGGCGACATGCGGATCCAGCAGTCGCCGAACTGGCCGCGCCCGCCGCTCTGCTTCTTGTGGCGCCCCTGGCCCTCCGACTTCGCCACGATCGTCTCGCGATACGCGATCTTGGGCTTGGTCAACTCGGCGCCCACGCCGTACTTCCGCTTGAGCTTCGCGAGGCTGACCTCCAGGTGCCGCTCGCCGAGCCCGGAGACGATCGTCTCGTGCGTCTCCGAGTTGTAGTGAGTCTCGAAGGACGGGTCCTCGTCGTGCATCCGGTGCAGCGCCTGCTGCAGCTTCTCCTCCTCGGCGCGCGCGGTCGCGTGCACCGCGAACGAGACGCGCGGGTGCGGGAACTCGATCTGCGGCAGCCGCACGGGATGCTCGCGCGTGGACAGGGTGTCGTTGGTGTGCGTGTTCTTGAGCTTCGCCACGCAGCCGATGTCGCCCGGATGCAGCAGCGGGACCTCGAGCCGCTCGCGCCCCTGCGCCACGCACAGGTGCGACATCTTTTCCGTGCCGTCGCGCGTCGCGTTGTACACGTCCTGCCCGTTGCGCAGCGTTCCCGAGAACGTGCGGAAATACAGCACGTCGCCCACGTGCGGCTCCGACGTCGTCTTGAACACGAGCGCGGTGAGCGGCGCGTCGTCGTCGGCGTGGATCTCCAACGTCTTGTCGCCCTCGGCGCCGACGAACGCGTGCAGCTCCTCCATCTCGTACGCCGACGGCATCAGCTCGACGATCTTGGTGAGCAGCGCCTGCGTCCCGTAGGTCAGCTCGGACGAGCAGCAGAAGAGCGGGAACAGCTCGCCGCGCTTCATTCCCTCCTTCATCGCGTTGAGCGCGTCGGCGCGGGAGATCTCGTCGCCGTTGAGGTAGCGCTCGAGCAGGGTGTCGTCGGTCGCGGCGATCGTCTCGATGAGCTGCTCGTAGTACTGGTCGAACAGCGCGCGATGCTCGTCGGGGACGTCGACCTCGGTGTACTCCCCGGTCTTCGTGCCCTTCTTGAACAGGTGCGCCTTCTTGTCGAACAGGTTGAGGATGCCGTGGAAGTCCGCGCCTTCGCCGATCGGGACTTCCACGGAAATGACGCGCGAGTCCAGCCGCTGCTTGATCTCGTCCCACACGGTCTCGAAGGACGCGTGCTCCTTGTCCATCATCGAGACGACGACGAGCACCGGCTCCTTGCGGCGGATGGCTTCGCGGAACATGCGCTCGGTGCCGACTTCGACACCGGAGGCGCCGCTCACGACCAGGAGGGCGCCGTCGGCCGCGGCGATTCCCGCGACGGCGTCGCTCTGGAAGTCGAGATAGCCGGGCGTGTCGAGCAGGTTGATCTTCGTGTCCATCCACTCCGCGTGCGCGCAGCCGAGCGAGATGGAGAACCCGCGCTCGACTTCCTCGGGCGAGAAGTCGGTCAGCGCGGTTCCGTCACGCACTGAGCCGTGGCGCTTGCTGGCCCCGGAAACGAAAGCGAGCGCGTCGACCAAGGTGGTCTTCCCGCTCGCTCCGTGTCCCACGACCGCGATGTTACGTATGTCCCCGCTGCGATATTCCCTCATATGACGATCATGCCTCCCAGCTCACAGAAAGGTCGGCCGGGCCCCATCGGCCCGGCCTGGAATGATCAGTTCTTTCCCGTAACATGAACGCGGTTTTCAGGAAACGGGAGGGGTTGGAACGAATACAGTTATTTGGCCCAGCGAAGCTCGAACGGGTTGGAATAAACCTCCATGAAACTCCCCGCGCGCTCGAAGCGATACACCCCGCGATAAGTCCCCGGAATGTCGTATTTGAACGTTGGATACGTGTTCGGAGCCTTGATCAGATTCAGCCAGACCTGCAGCTGACGCGTTTGGCCCGGCCCGAGATAGACAGGAATCCTGCCCTGGTCGGTGTATACCGGGGAATACGCTAGTCGCCATGCGCCGGACACCCATTTTTCAAGGCTTCCAAGATCGCGATTGGCGCTGTCCAAAATGATGGTATCGTCCAGCGAGTTGATCACACTGGCTTCGAACCTGAACATGCTCGAGCCCGTGGGAATGCCGTAGACCGGTTGTGTGGTCTGGACGAAGGCCTCGAACTCCGGTGCGGTCGGCGCGCGGCACCCGGGCAGCACTCCGAGCGTCAACCCGGCGAAAAGAAGCGCACTTCCGGTCGAACGGATCTGGTTCATGAAACCTCCGTCTGCGAGTTACATGTTTCGACCCGCATATACCCCGCCAGCGAACGAGCGGCTAATCGTCGTCGTCGCTTCCCAACGGAGTCTTGAACTCGCCCGTGTGGCGCCTGTCTTCGATCGCGTCGATCGAGACGTCGAGGCTGACCAGCTTATTGAGCACGACCAGTAGGATCACCGTCGTCCCGCTGGCCACCAGATACAGGCCGTAACCGGTCGCGGTGCCGACGGCGGCGGTTCCCCAGACCGAGGCCGCGGTCGTCAGCCCCTTCACCCGCTCATCCCTGGGAGAAAAAACAACCAGCCCTGCGCCGAGAAATCCGATGCCTACGGCGATCGCGTGAATCGTGCGCGTCGGATCCACGTTTACACCGGCAGTCGTGCCGTACTGCTCGACCGCCAGGATCCCGGTGATCACGAACAGGGCGGCGGTCACTCCCACTACGATGTGGGTGCGGAAGCCGGCGGCCTTTCCAGCCCGCTCGCGCTCCCAACCCAGGGCCGCCGAGAACACGGCCGCGAGGATTATCCGGAGGAGGAACTCGGCTTCTATTAAGACGTTATGCGGCATGCTGGCTTTGGTTAAGAACTGCTACTTAGAACTGCCAAGCTACGAGCCACCAGCTAGAAGCTACCAGCTACGAGCTTGAAACAGGGCTGGTAGCTGGCCGCTTTTGGCTGGTAGCTCGCAGCTTAGCAGTTCTATTTGGCAGTTAAAAGCTTCCCCTTGTCTTCGGTATTTATTCGGGCTATGCTGAGGGGTATGTCCGCGCTCCCCGCCCTTCGCGAGCTCCTCGAGCAGCGGTTCCCCGATGCGACCCCGCTCACTCATCGGACCGCGGATCCGGTGGCCACCGGGATTCCGGGGCTCGACAAGATCCTGCCCGGGGGCGGGCTTCCTCGTTCCCGGCTCACGGTCTGGCTTCCTAAAGGAGGGGCGACGGCGATCCTGACGGCCGCCGCCCAGAAGGCGGTGTCCGCCGGAGAGCGCGCGGCCTGGATAGACGGACTCGGCTGCATCTCGGGTCCGTACTGGAAAGAGGGACCGCTGCTCGTCAGGCCGACATCGCGCAAGACAGCTCTGCGCGGGACCGAAGAGCTGCTGCGCTGCGGCGGGTTCGCGCTCGTCGTGCTCTCGGGGATCGAGCCGGATGCGACCGAGACCGTGCGGTTGTCGCGCGCGGTGCGCGAAGGCGGCGGTGCCTTCGTGGCGCTCACTCCGCACGCGGCGATGGCGAGTCTGCGGCTCACGTCGAGCATCCTGCCGCGCGGGTACGACTGGGAGCCGAGCCCGTTCGGCGAGCCGGCGCAGGTCCGGCGCGCGCGCGTTCTGGTGCACGCGCACTCGCTGGGATGGAGCGCGAAGACCGAGCTGCTGCTGCCGGTGTCGCAGCATGCACTGCGCAGCGCGCTCGATTCCGGAATAATCGATCGGCGCGGAGTGCTGTCGGCCTCCAGGAAGAAGGCTAAGCGGCAGCCCGCACGGCGGTGACGAAGCTCTCGAGCTTCACCGGGTCCAGCGCGCCGTCGGTGCGCAGTCCGGTGCACACGTCCACGCCGAACGGCCGCACGCTCGCGATGGCTTCGCTCACATTTTCCGCGCGCAGGCCGCCGGCGAGAAAGACCGGCACTTCCACTTCCTCGCGGATGCGGCGGCTGATCGCCCAGTCGTGCACGCGCCCGGTGCCGCCGAGCTCCTTGATGGCGAGCGACGGATTGCCGGAGTCGAGCAAAATGGCGTCCACGTGCGGCGCGACCGCGGCCGCGTCGCGAATGGATTGCTCACCCTCGACGTGGATGACCTGCACGATGGACACGTCCGGGAGCGCCTCGCGCAGCACGTCGTACGTGCGGGGACTCACCTCGTCCACGAGCTGGAGCGTATTGGCGCCGCTGCGGCGCTGCTGGTTCATGATCGTTCTGGCGTCGGTCGCGCAGGTCAGCAGGAAAGTCGCGATGTGCGGCGGGACGGTGGCGATGATGCGCGCGATCCGATGTTCCTCGATCGGGCCGAATCCGCTCGGCATCGCGGTGACGAAGCCGAGCGCGGAGGCGCCGTGCTCCATGGCCAGTCGCGCCTCTTCGACGTTTTGCATGCAGCAGATCTTGAACCTGGTCGTCATGCCGTGAGTGTAGTGTGCGTTGCGGTGCCGGGCGCGCCGGTCGAGAAGTGATCGCAGTTGGCGCCGCTGCTGCTGGAAATCGTGCCGCGTCTGGCGCTCGGCGCGCGCGGCGTGATCTGGGCCGACGCGCGCAGCCTGCCGGCGCGCGAGATCGCCGACTCTTTGCTCGACAGCGTGGCGGAGTCCGGCTTTCCGCGCGCGAGAGCGGGGATCGCCCTGACTCCCGTGGCTGCGGAGCTCGCGGCCAGAACAAAGTCCGTGCGGCCCACGCCCCGGGTCATGACGGTGGCTGCCGGCGACGACGCGAAGTTCATCGCTCCGCTCGCTATAGAATTGCTGAATCCTTCCGACCAGCTGCTCGCGATGCTGCTCGCGGTCGGGATCGAGACGTGCGGCGATCTCGCGCGGCTCGACCATCAAGCTATAGAGGTCAGATTTGGGAGCGAAGGCAGCAAACTGTGGCACCTCGCGCGCGCGGACGACAAGCGGCGGCTGTTCGCGGAGATGCCGCGCAATTTGCCCAGCGCTTCGTTCGAGTGGGTGGAGTACACGCTGCGGGATCCGGAGCGGCTGCTGTTCGTAATCAACTCGCTGATGGGCAGCGTGTGCACCGCGCTCGCCGAGCGGGGCGAGGGCGCGCGGGAGATGGTGCTCGCGTTCTCGCTGGCGAACCGGTCCACGGCCGAGCATCGGCTGCGTCCCGCGCGCGCGACGTCGAGCCAGAAGGCGTGGATGCGGCTGGTGCGCGCGGAGCTGGAGAAGATCCGGCTGGCCGATTCGGTCACCGGAATTTCCTTGCGCGTCGAAGCCGTGATCGCGCACGCCGAGCGGCAGGGGGATCTGTTCGACCGCGGCTTCGCGACCGCGCGCGCGACCGAGGAGACGATCGCGCAGATGCTGGACGATCAGGGTGCGATCGTGGTGCTGCCGAGCAATTCGGCGCATCCGCTGCTGGAGCGGCGGACGCGCTGGATTCCGCAGGAGTCGGGCGAAGTGGCGCGGCCGCGGCTGGCGTTTCGCTCCGGGAATACGGAGCCGGCGCCAGAGCTGACTCTGCAGATGCTGCCGGAGCCGCGGCGGATCACGGTGCTGACCGAGCGCCGGCGGGATCACGAGCTGCCGGCGCGATATCGTGAATCCGGAGAGTGGGTGGTGGTGCTATCCGCGCTGGGGCCGGAGCGGGTGTCGGGAGGAGAATGGGAAGGGGATCATTTCGCCCGCGAGTATTTTCGCTGCGTTACGCGAGAGGGAATCATGGTCTGGATCTATCGCGACGTGCGGCGGGGTGAGTGGTACCTGCACGGCTGGTGGGATTGACCACGGCGACCCTATTATTCGTCATGTCATCTGACCGCGTTGCGCGAGTTCGCGAGCCTTTCTTCGCTCGCGCGTACCGCCTTGGCGAAGAACGTGGCGACGACCTCTCAACGAAGACTGGACTGACTTTCTCGATGCATTGCTGCACGCAGGCGCGCGATTCATGGTAGTTGGCGCACATGCGATGGCAGTTCACGGGGTGCCGCGTGGTACACAAGATATAGACGTGTGGATCGCTACCGACTGACGTCGATCTCGAGGCGCCTCCACGTACGAGATAGCTCCTCACCAGCGGCCATTATTCGCCGAGTTGCTTCCCTAGGACCAGATAGCTCTGGACGTAATCTCTGACCGCCTCGTCCAGCGAGGTCACTTCCCGAGCGTATTCTGTCTTCCGCAATCGGGAGATGTCGGCCTGGGTGAAGTACTGGTACTTCTCCCGCAGCTCCTCCGGCATGTCGAAGTACTCGATCTTCGGATCCTTCCCGAGCGCGGAGAACACCGCGTTGGCGAGCGAGTTCCAGGTGGCCGCTCTGCCGGAGCCGATGTTGTACAACCCGTTGTGTCCGCCCGCCGCAATGTGCAGCGTCATGTCCACGGCGTCCTTCACGTACAGGAAGTCGCGCTGCTGCTCGCCGTGGCCGTACTCGTCGCGATGGCTGTGGAACAGCCGGATGCGGCCGGTCTCGACGACCTGGCCGTACGCCTTGTGCACGAGGCTCCTCATGTCGCCCTTATGATCTTCGTTGGGCCCGTACACGTTGAAGTACTTGAGTCCCGCGATCTTTTCCAGCCAGCCATTGTGCGCCGCGTGCACGTCGAACAGGTGCTTGGAGTAGCCGTACATGTTGAGCGGCCGCAGCGTGTGCAGGTATTCGAGCTCCGCTGAATCACTCATTCCCGCGGAGCCGTCGCCGTAAGTCGCGGCCGATGACGCGTACACGAAGCGTGCGCCGCTCTTCAGCGCGTACCCGGCCAGGTCCTTGGTGTACTGGTAGTTGTTGCGGATGAGATACGCCGCGTCGGTCTCGGTGGTCGAGGAGCACGCGCCCATGTGCAGCACCAGGTCGAACTTTCCAAGCCGGTCGTCGCACAGCTGGTCGGCAAGGTCGTCGGCCTCGACGTAATCCTCGAAGCGGAGCGGGCGCAGGTGCCGCCACTTGTCGGTCTGTCCGAGGAAGTCCACGACCACGATCGAATCGCACCCGCGCAGGTTCAGCGCCCACACCAGGGCGCTCCCTATAAATCCGGCGCCGCCCGTCACGAGCACCCGCGCCTTGGAGAGATCGAGCATCCGCCGAATTTAGCTTTCGAGGTGCTGGCGTGCGTGTAATGTTAGAGCGCGATGCCAGACGATCCGCACCCCGCGCTGAGCCCCGAGGAATGGATTCAATACGGCGATGATCTCCAGATCATGGCGGACTGGGCCGCGGACAAGCGGCCGTTCGGGCCGGCCCGGCGCTTCACGCTGGAGGACAAGCGGCACGCCGTGGCGGCGATCGCCCTGCACAACCAGCCTTTCGGCTTCACGCACGACGACGAAGCTTTGCTTGGGGAGATGCTGCGGTTTTACGACCACCGTGGCTTTGCCGGCGACGCCGAGATGGCAGCGCGAATCCGGCGCCTCCTCAAAAAGGTCTCCGCGCTGCTACCGCCCAAGGCCGTAGAAGAGGTGTTGGAGAAACGGCCTGAATAGAGCGGGCTCCGTGTAGTTGGAAGGGGAATCCAAGAATTGAGAGGCCAGAAAAGAGAAGCCAGAGGGCCAGAAATCTGGATGTCTGACTAGCTCGCTTCCGGCCTCTCATTTCTTGGATTCCCCTTCCGGGTCCCCTGGGAAGCCGCCCCTTGTTTTCGGTTTTTCTTCGGGCTATGCTCCGGGCATGCCTCCCCGCTTCGCCGAGCTCCGGGCGCACTCCGGATTCTCGTTCGGCGACGGCAGCCTCACCCCCGAGAAGCTCGCCGCGTTCGCCGCCCACCTGGGCTATACCTCACTCGGACTGACCGACACCGCCGACCTCGGCGGGGTGGTCCGCTTCACCGAAGAAGCCCGGCGGCAGAACCTCAAGCCGGTCATCGGCGCGGAGCTCAACGTCGAGGGGCACACGGCCGCGTTTCTCGCGCGGACGGAAGCAGGATTCCACAATCTGGCCGCGCTCGTCACGCGCTCGCGCGTGGGCGATCTCCATCTCTGGAGCAAGGACGCCATCAAGCACACCCGCGGCCGGCCGCGCGTGACGTGGAGCCAGGTGGCCGAGCGCAGCGCCGGACTGCATGCGCTCACCGGCCCGGCCAGTGGAGAGATCGCCTCGTTGATTCTGTCGCAGAGAAAAAGCGAGGCGCTGTATGCGCTGTCGCGCTGGCGCGACGTGTTCAACGACAGGCTCGCGGTCGAAGTGCAGCTGCACCACACGGGCGGGGAAGAAGCCGCGCTCGCGGGCGCGCTCATCGAGCTCGCCGGGCAGTGCGGCGTGCCGTGGGTCGTGTGCCAGGATGCGCGCTACATCGACGGCGACACGCGCCTCGTGCACGACATGCTCACCGCGCTGCGGTACGACATGGACCTGGACACCGCGCTCGCGAAGGGAGTGCTGCACCCGAACGGCGAATGGCGGCTGCATTCACCGGAGGAGATCGCGAAGCGGTGGCAGGGACGCGAGGAAGGAATCGCCGAGAGCGAGCGGATCGCCGGCGAGTGCGACTTCAAGCTCGGCTGGCTGCGCCCGCCGCTGCCGAGCTTTCCCAAGCACGACGGTCTCGGCGACGACGAGTTCCTGCGGCGCAACGCGTTCGACGGCGCGCACCAGCGGTGGGGGAAGATCATGCCGAAGGAGGAAGCGCAGCTCGAGCACGAGCTGGGCGTGATCGCGCGGCTCGGCTTCTCCGGATTCTTTCTGGTGATGTGGGACGCGGTGCGGTTCGCGCGGCACAAGGGAATTCTCTGCCAGGGACGCGGGAGCGCGGCCAACTCCGCGGTGGCTTACTGCCTGGGAATCACCGCCGTCGATCCGGTGATGAACGGGCTGCTGTTCGAGCGGTTCCTGTCGGAGATCCGCGTGGACGGACAGACCGAGGCGCCCGACATAGACCTCGACATCGAGCACGACCGGCGCGAGGAGGTGCTCGACTACGTGTACGGGCACTACGAGCGCGCGCACTCCGCGATCACCTGCATCGTGCAGACGTACCGCGCGCCGAACGCGGTGCTCGACTCGATGCGCGCCCTCGGCTATCCGCCGGAGCAGTCGGGCGAGATCTCCAAGCGGCTGCACCGGTTCGATCCGGACGCGGGCGCGGGCCACATGCAGAACGGACTGGCGAAGCAGTTCTCGCTCGATCTCGAGACTCCGCGCGGGCGCGCACTGCTGCGCGCGGTGCGCACGTTCGAGGGATTGCCGCGGCTGCGCTCGACGCACGTCGGCGGGTTCGTGCTGTCGTCGTCCCCGCTCGGCGACTACATGCCCATCGAGCACACCACGATGGGACGCACGATCATCCAGTTCGACAAGGACGATCTCGACGCGGTCGGCGTGCCGAAGTTCGATTTTCTCGGGCTCGGCGCGCTGTCGCTGGTGCGGCGCTCGTTCGATGCGATCGAGCAGCGGACCGGTACGCGCCCGGAGATCTATCGCCTGCCGGTGAACGACAGAAAGACGTACGACCTGATAGCGAGCGGTGAGACGATCGGCACGTTCCAGATCGAGAGCCGCGCGCAGATCGCGTCCATACTCCACACCAAGCCCGAGCGGATGTACGACATCGTGGTGCAGATCGCGCTGATCCGCCCCGGCCCGATCCAGGCGAAGTTCGTGCATCCCTACACCAATCGCAGACTCGGCCGCGAGGAAGTGCACTACGCCGACGAGCGATTGCGGCCGATCCTGGAGCGCACCTACGGCATTCCGATCTTCCAGGAGCAGGCGATGTCCATCTCCATGGCGCTCGGCGGATTTTCCGCCGCGGAGGCCGACCAGCTGCGCCGCACCATGGGGAACATCCGCAAGAAGGGAAAGCTCGAGGCGGTGCTGGAGAAGCTACGGCTGAGGATGGTCGCCAACGAGGTGAAGCCGGAGGTCGCGTCGCAGATCTGCGAGGATCTCATCAGCTTCGCGAACTACGGCTTTCCGGAATCGCACGCGTGGAGCTTCGCGCTGATCGCGTACGCGTCGGCGTACCTCAAGGCGCACCATCCCGCCGAGTTCTACATGGGGATATTGAACTCGTGGCCGATGGGCTTTTATCCGCCGTCCACGCTGATCCACGACGCGCGGCGGCACGGCGTGGAGGTGCGGCAGCCGTGCATGCGCGACGGCGACTGGGAGTGCACGGTGGAGGAGACGGCGGATTTCTCGAAGCCCGCGCTGAGAGTCGGCTGGCGGCACGTGCGCGGGCTGGCGGACAAGGTGATAGAGCGCTTGAGGGCGGCGCGCGCGGAGGCGCCGTTCACTTCGATAGAAGACGTGGTGCGGCGGTGCGAGCTCACGCGCGCGGAAGCGCTGACGCTGGCGCGGGCCGACGTCTTCGCGGTGTGGGAGCAGGACCGGAGGTGCGCGACGTGGGAGGCGCTGCGGGTGGCGGGCGATTCGCTGCCGCTGGCGCCGGCGAGAAACGGAATGAACTCACCCAGGCCGCTGAGCCAGCGCGACCTCATCTTCATGGATTATTTCGCGCTGGGGCTGAGCGCGCGCGGGCACCCGATGGAGCATCTGCGCCCGAAGCTGACCGGCGCGGGTGTGGTGGGGAGCCGCGACTTCCCGAGGCTCAAGCACAGGGAGAGCGTGCTGGTGGCGGGGCTGGTCACGGTGCGGCAGCGGCCGGAGAGCGCGGGCGGAACGATCTTTCTGCTGCTCGAGGACGAGCACGGCTTCATGAACATCATCGTGCCGAGCAAGCTGGTGGACGAGTTCGCCGAGCCGGTGAAATTCGCGACGTTCATCCTGGTGCGCGGGCGGTTCGAGCGGGACGGCGCGGTGATGAACGTGGTAGGGGAGAAGTTTCGCGAGCTGAAGGTCAGAGGGCTGGTGCACCAGTCGCATGATTTTCACTGACTACAGCTGACAGCTAGCAGCTAGCAGCTAGCTGCCAACAGCTAGTGGCTTGGTCGTTGCAGGCAGAGAATGCATCCTCAAGTGGAGACCGCGATGGCCGAACATATGGATCCGGTTTGCGGGATGGTCGTGTATCCCGAATCAGCCGAAGGGAAGGCGGAGTACCAGGGGAAGACGTACTACTTCTGCTCCGACCAGTGCATGCGTGAGTTTCAGAAGGATCCCGCGAAGTACGCCAAATGAGAAAGCCCCCGTCTCTCGAGACGGGACTTTCTACGCGCCAGGACGCCCCTCGTTGAATCTTTCCCTGGCCAGCTGAACCACGAGCTCGGCTGCCCGCCGGACGCCGAACCATTCCGTATCGAGACTGATGTGGTAGTTCTCGTGCGCCCGCCACGACCGGGACCAATGTTTCCGCACCCAATCTTCCCGATGCTTGTTGGTGTCGTCCACCAGCTTCGCGGCTTCCTCGGGCGTGATCTTCTCGCGCGCGACGGCGCGCGCGATGAGCGCGCGACGGGGCGCGTAACAGAAGACGTGCAGCACGTCCGCGCGGGCGGCGAGCATGGATTGGGCGCCGCGTCCGACGACGACGACGGGGCCGCGCGCGACCGCTTCTTCCACGACTCGCTTCGTCACCTCCACCAGGCGCTCGTCGCTCGGCGGGAGCTTGGCGTCGGCCATGGGAGAGATCCACTCCTGCGAGCTCAGCGCCATGGCGCTGGCGAGCCGCTCGACCAGCGACGGCAGCCGCTCCTCGCGGGACGCGACCTCCGCGTGCGTCGCGCCGATCCGCTCGGCGACCGCGTCGATGACGGCGTTGTCGAGCAGACTCCAGCCAAGCTCTTCCGCGACCAGCCGCGCCACCTCGGAGCCGCCGGAGCCGTACATCCGCGAGATCGTTATTACCGGCACGCTATTCTCCCTCGGCCGGCGCGAGCCGGTGGATGCGCAGCTCCTCTACCGGCGTGAACCCCAGCGCGCTCCAGGCGGAGCGCGCAACCTCGTCCTCGATCGAGACGTACAGACGAAATTCGCTCAAGCCGCGCGCCTGGCACCAGCGGACACCCTTGTCGAAGAGTGCCTTCAAGATACCCAGCCGGCGCTCGCCCGGAACGACGTACGCCGACGACAGATACGCATAGGCCTCGGGAAGAAGGAGCGGCGAGCTGAGGGCATGCACGCAACGCAGTATGCCGACCGGCGCGCCGTCGCGCTTGGCGAGGAGGATGACCTGGTCGGGCGCGGTGAGGTGCGTGCGGTACAGCTCGCGCGCTCTGCTCTCGGCGTCCGGGTGCAGCCGCTCGAACAGCGGGTTCGATCCGTGCTCGCGCAGGAGGGCGAGGCGCAGCGCGACGACCGTGTCGAGATCGGAGGCGCGGGCCGCGCGAACCGTTATGGACATTGCTAACAGCCAACAGCCAACAGCCAATAGCCGCTGGTCATGCCGACAGTCCGCCGAAATAATCCTGGCCCGGCCGCCGCCGCTTCTCGTCCACCGCGCGACCGTAGCGGCCGCCGTCGGTCCGCGAGATCTTGCGGCGCGCGACGAGCGACTCGAGCACGAGCTCGCACGCCGCGGCGGTGACCGCGACGTCGCCCCGCTTCGCGAGCGAGACCAGCTCCACTATGTCGATCAACCCCGGCACCGACTCGAATCCACGCACGGCGACATCGGCGGCGACGTCGTCGGTGACCTGTAGCGCACCGCCGGCGTCGAACCACATGATGATCTCATCGGTGTTCACGCCGCCCGCGCGCGCTCGGAACGTCTCGTCCGCCGCGCGGCGAATGAGCTCGCGCGCAATCGCCTGGCCGCCGACGATCTCGCCCTCGTACTCGAGCTCGAGCTTTCCCGTGATCGCGGGTAGCGCGCCGTACACGTCGGCGATCCGCGGAACGATCTCGACTTCGCCGGTGGTGACCGCCCGCCGTTCCGCGTTGGAGACGACGTTCTCCATCACCGTGATCGGCAGACGCTGCGACACGCCCGAGCGCTTGTCCACGCGCTTGTCGGTGCGCGCCTCGAACGCGATTCGCTCGATCAGCTCCGCCATAAAATCCGGAATGCGCACGCACCGTCCCTGCCGCGCGGTCCACGCTTCCTGCGCGGTGATCTCCATGCCGAGCTCGACCGTCTCCGGGTAATGCGTGGTTATCTCGCTGCCGATGCGGTCCTTGAGCGGCGTGATGATCTTGCCGCGCGCGGTGTAGTCCTCCGGGTTGGCGGTGAAGCAGAGCATGACGTCGAGCGCGAGCCGCACCGGATAACCTTTTATCTGGACGTCGCCTTCCTGCATGATGTTGAACAAGCCCACCTGTACCTTTCCCGCGAGATCCGGCAGCTCGTTCAACGCGAAGATTCCGCGGTTGGCGCGCGGCAGCATCCCGTAGTGGATGGTCAGCTCGTCGGCGAGGATATGTCCGCCGCGCGCGGCCTTGATCGGATCCACGTCGCCGATGATGTCCGCGATGGTGACGTCGGGCGTTGCCAGCTTCTCCACGTACCGGTTGGAGCGCTCGATCCAGGCGATGGGCGTGTCGTCGCCGCCTTCGGCCAGCAGCTGGCGCGCGTACTTCGAGATGGGAGCGAATGGATTGTCGTTGACCTCGCTCCCCGCGACGATCGGGATGACCGGATCGAGCAGATCGGTAAGGGTCCGGAGAATCCGGGACTTGGCCTGTCCGCGGAGGCCCAGCAGGATGAAGTTGTGCCGGCTGAGAATGGCGTTGACGATCTGCGGCATGACCGTCTCGTCGTATCCGATCAGTCCCGGAAAGAGCGTGTCACCGTCGTTCAGCCGCTGCAGGAGGTTCTGCCGCAGCTCCTGCTTTACCGGGCGGGTAGCCAGCCCGGGCCGGGCGAACCCGGAACGGCGCAAAGCGCCAAATGTTTCCGCTAAGTGCGACACGGTGCTACTCCGGCCGGCGGGATGAAGGTGGCGGGAAGTCTGAATCTACCGTTCTCGTCCGACCCCTTCCAGAGCGGGCTAAGTCTTGACACCTTATTCGTGTAGGATAAATTCTTGCCGCGCCTGTACCGGGCACTGCGACCGCTGATCCAGCCCGGCTTTGTAATCATCAGCCCCTCTCCAAGGAGATCTGTACATGAAGCGCCTGGCTCTTGTCGCCGCAGTGCTGTTCGCAGTTGGATGCACCGCAAAGGACGACGCTGCTACGACCGACACCGCCGCGCCCGCGATGGCGCCCGCTCCTGCCACGATGGACACCGGCATGACGATGGATACCACGCCGGTGGATACGACGACCCGCGACACGACGCCGTAAGGTTACTCGTATCATAAAGAAAGGCGCGACCATTCTGGTCGCGCCTTTCTTTTGATGTCAACCCGTTCCAAAAAGGATGCCCACCTTTGTGGTGGCAGTCGCAGTCAGATCACAACCACTTCGGCGCGCGCATCAGCCCATCGGGCAGTAAGCAAAGCACCGGCGCCGACCTCCCGCCGGACCATCGCGATCCCCACTCCGCCCGCACGCGGCGACACCGCTGCGCTGCGCATGTCGCCGACGATCTTTCCGGCCGCATCGGTCAGCTCCGCGCCGCGCGGTGGCACTCGCCCGCCCTCGAACGTGATTCGCCGCAGCGTCTTGTTCACATGCCCGCGGAAGTGGATCCGCGCGACGACCTCCTGCCCCACGTAGCACCCCTTCGAATACGATATCGCGCCCAGGTCGGCGAGATTCGCTTCCTGCGCCAGCGTGTCCTCGTTCATGTCCGCGCCCCATTCGGGGAACCCCGCTTCTATCCGCGCGACGTCGAAGGCCGCCAGCGTTCCCGGCGCCGCGCCCGACGCGACGAGCTGCGCGGTCAGCGCCGCGGCGGCTTCCGCGGGAGCGATGATGTCGAACCCCGGTATCTCGCCCAGCTCCGCCGCGCGCACGACACTCACATCGGCGCTTTGGAAGCGCGCGCGAATGTGCGCGTACGGCCGCAGCTGGTCGAACGAGCAGCCCGCTCCCTCGAAAAGGCGCGACAGCAGCTCGGCCGCGCGTTCTCCGAACAGGCCGACGTCGCTGGTCTGCCCGCTGATCTCGCTGAACGGCGTCACGCGCGGGTTGACGAACTTGCGCGCCATCGCGCGCCAGCTGGCCGCGGCCGCCGGACCGGTATCCACGAGATACTCCTCGCCGTCGCGCAGTACCCGCAGGTCCGCGACGATCTTTCCCTTGGGTGTCAGCGCGGCGGCGTACAGCCCCTCGCCGGGCTGCAACGCGAGCACGTCGTTGGTGACGAGTCCGGTCAGCGTCTCCGCCGCCTTCGGGCCCGTGAAGCGCCAGCGGGCGCGGTCGCTGCGGTCCAGCACGATCGCGCCGGCGCGTAACGCGTCGTAGCCGCCCGCCATCTCCGGACTTGCGGCCATGGAGTCAGCCCCGGGCCGCATACGAGGCGTCGAGCAGATCGACGGGATGGACGGTTCGAGCGGGGATCCCGGCGCGCAGCATCCCGGCGCCGATCTGCATCATGCAGCCGGGATTTCCCGTCGCCACCCACGGCGCGCCGGTAGCCTTGATGTTCGCGAGCTTGGGAGTGAGCACGCGGTCGGAGACCTCGGGCTCGATAAGGTTGTAAATGCCAGCGCTGCCGCAACACTGATCCGAATCGTGCAGCGGGACCAGCTCCAACTCGGGGATCGCGCTCAGCACCGCGAGCGGCGCCTGCACCACGCGCTGCGCGTGCTGCAGATGGCACGGCGCGTCGTACGTCACCCTGAACGGCAGCGGGTTTCCGCGCAGCGGCCCGGCCGCCGCCAGCAGCTCGCTCACGTCGCGCGCCTTCGCCGCCACGGCGCTCGCGCGCTCCGCCCATTCCGCGTCATGCTCGAGCAGCAGCCCGTAGTCCTTCACCGCGGCGCCGCACCCGGCGGCGTTCACGACGATGAAGTCGGCGCCGGACCGCTCGAATGCGTCGATGTTGCGCCGCGCGAGACGGCGCGCGGTCTCGAGATCGCCGGCGTGCGCGTGCAGCGCGCCGCAGCACCGCTGGCCGCGCGCCTTGCGCAGCTCGTAGCCGTTCACCGCGAGCGTCCGCTCGGTCGCGCGATTGGTCGCCGTGAAGAGCCCTTCCATCACGCAGCCCTCGAGCAGGGCGAACGATCCGCGCGTCGGAGCGATGCTCGGCTTGTATCGGCCGCGCTCGAGCCGGCTCTCGGTGGACGCCAGCATCGCCATCGCGAAGCCGATTCTGCCCGGCAACCGCGACAGTAGCCACGGGATCGGCGTGGCCGCGAGGAATCGCCCGCCCGCCATCGCGATCGCGAGCACCCACGGCCGCGCGAAGGACCAGAGCATCAGCCGCGCGAGCAGCGGAACGGGGCGCACCTGCGTGAGCGTTGCGCGCGTGGCTTCCAGCAGCTGGCCGTACGGCACTCCCGAGGGACAAACGGTCTCGCACGCGCGGCAGCCGAGGCAGCGGTCGATGTGCTCGCGCACGACAGGATCGTCGACTGGCACCGTACCTTCCAGCAGCGAGCGCATCAGGAAGATGCGACCGCGCGGGCTGTCGTTCTCGTCTTCCATCGCGAGATACGTGGGGCAGGCCTGCAGGCAGAAGCCGCAGTGCACGCACTTGTTGATCCCGGGCAGCGCGCCGGCGAGCGGAGTGCCGGGGAGCGCGCACACGATCGCGTCCTCGGATGGAGTCGCGTCCGCCGCGGAGCCGGTGACGTTGGCCGCCGTCGTCACGGAGACACTCCGAGAATTCCGGGATTGAGCACGTTCGCCGGATCGAAGGCGAGCTTCACCCGGCGCGAGATCGGATCGTCGATGGCTGCTCCGGCGATCCGGCTCCAGGCGTCGCCGAGCCGCTCCGGTATGAGACGCGCGCTCTCGAGCGGCCGCGCGATCCGGGACAGCGCGTCGTACAGCGGCCGCCCGGATCCCGCCGGAGCTCGTACCAGGCAGCGCACGATTCCGCGCATGACGGTCGCGTGCCGCAGCAGCTCCTGCCCGCCGGTCGCGCCGTCAGCCAGCGAGTCCCAGAGGATCGGCAGGTCGGCGAGGGGCGTGGAGAAGCGGAGCGTAGCCGCCACGTCCGCGTCGAGCGCGCGCAGCCGCTCCCAGCAATCATCCGGGGCCGCGAAGGATTCACCCAGTGCGGCAAGCTCCGCGAGCTGCGCGGTCACGCTCTCGCTGTTTCCGCCGAAGCGCGCGAGCAGCACGGTCTCCGCCGGGAGCGCCAGTCGCTGCGCGACGGACGGATCCAGGAGCTCCAGCGCGAGCGGAGCGATGCGCGCGGCGCGGGTGGCCGCGAGAACCGCGGCGAGCTTCCGGCCGCGCTCCGGCACCACGATACCGGCGCTGCGCTCGACGTCGTTGCGCGCGCGCAGGCGCAGCGTGATCTGGGTGATGACGCCCAGCGTTCCCCAGGACCCGACGAGGAGGCGGGTGAGATCGAAGCCCGCGACGTTCTTCACCACGCGCGAGCCGACGGTAATCACTTCGCCGGTGCCGGTCACGGACTCCAGGCCGAGCACCTGATCGCGCGGCCTGCCGAACGCGGTGGCGAGCGGCCCGTACGATCCGGTCGCGACGGTCGCGCCGATCGTGCCGTCGGGCGAGCCCGGCGGGTCCAGCGGAAGCCACTGCCCATGCTCGCGCGTCACGCTCGCGATCTCGGTGAGCGGCGTACCGGCGCGAACGGTGATCGTGAGATCTCCCGGGACGTAGTCGACTATCCCGGAATACGACGCGAGGCTCAGCGTCTCGCTCGCCTCGACAGGCCCGCCGGCGTCGAGCCACGTGCCGCGTCCGGCGATCCGGAGCGCGCGTCCGCCCGCCGCCGCCGCCGCGACCCGCGAGCCGATCTCGTCGAGCGTCAGCGTCGTCGTCACTGGCCGCGTCCCGCAGGTGTCGCGTACCATTCGCGGCACGAGTGCAGCGGTACGACCTTGCCGGGATTGATCCGGTGCTCGGGATCGAACACCTCGCGCAGCCGGCACATCGCCGCGAGCGAATTGGGCGTGAAGATCTTCTCCATGTAGCCGATCTTGTCGAGCCCCACGCCGTGCTCGCCGGTGATGGTGCCGCCGGCGGCGATGCAAAGTTCCATTATCTCCCGCATCGCCTGGTGGACGCGCTCGCTCTGCTCGGCGTCGTCCGCGTTGTACGGCATGTTGGGGTGCAGGTTGCCGTCTCCGGCGTGAAAGATGTTGCACACCATGACGCCGTACTTCTCCGAGATGCCGTGAATGGCGGCGAGGATCTCCGGAATCTTCGTGCGGGGAATCACGGCGTCCTGCACCACGAGGTGCGGCGCGAGCCGGCCCATCGCGCCGAACGCCTTCTTGCGGCCCTGCCAGAGCTTGAGCCGCTGGACGTCGTCGCGCGCGACTCGCACGGTGCGCGCACCGGCGTCCATGCAGATCCGCCGCACGCGGTCGACGTCCTCGTCGATGCCGTCCAGCAGCCCGTCGAGCTCCACCAGGAGAATGGCCTCGGCGTCCGTCGGATAGCCGGCGGCGTAAATCGAAGATTCCACCACGCGCGTCGTCGGACCGTCGAGAAACTCGAGCGCCGCGGGGACGATCCCGCTGGCGATGATCGCCGACGTCGCGCGCGCGCCGCCGTCGATGGTCAGAAAGTCCGCGAGCATCGTGCGGATCACTTCCGGCTTTTTCAGCAGCCGGACGGTGATCTCGAGCGCCACCCCGAAGCATCCCTCGGAGCCGACGAACGCGCCGACGAGGTCGTAGCCCGCGCGATCGCTCACCTCGTCGCCCAGCTGGACGACCGATCCGTCGGGGAGGACGGCTTTTACCGCGAGGATGTGATTCAACGTCACGCCGTACTTGAGGCAGTGCGGGCCGCCGGCATTTTCGGCGACGTTGCCGCCGATGGTGCACGCCGCCTCGCTGGACGGGTCCGGAGCGTACAGCAACCCCTTCGGCCCGACGGCGCGATTGAGGCTCAGATTCACCACACCGGGCTCGACGGTCGCGGTCCGGTTCTCGACGTTGATGTCGAGGATGCGCTTGAGGCGGTTCAAGCCGAGCAGGACGATGCCGTCGGCGAGCG
>JANLGX010000514.1 GCA_024654005.1 Gemmatimonadaceae bacterium
CTGAGCTTCTTCCGCGAAGGTCTCGCGCCGCCCGTGAGCAGCTCGCAGATCGCGAACCTCTTCCAGGAGTTCGAGCGCGGCAACATCGCGATGTACATCTCCGGGCCTTGGTACATCGGCGAGTTCCGCGACCGTCTCGCCGACAGCGTGCAGGACAAGTGGACGACCGCGCCGATGCCGGGCAAGGACGGACCGGGCGCGTCCATGGCCGCGGGGGCGAGCCTGTCCATCTTCGAGGGCTCGCGGCACAAGCGGGAAGCGTGGCTGCTGATCGAGTATCTCTCGCGCCCCGCCACGCAGCTCGAGTTCTACAAGCTCACGGGCGATCTTCCGCCGCGGAAGGCGTCATGGCAGGACACGCTGCTCACCAACAACGTGCGCGCGCGCGCGTTCCGCGATCAGCTCGACCGCGTGGTGCCGCTGCCGCAGGTGCCGGAATGGGAGGAGATCGCCACGGCGATCTACGAGCGGGGCGAGCGGGCCGTGCGCGGCGCGGCGACGGTGGATCAGACGCTGGCCGCGCTGGACCGCGACGTCAACGCGATGCTGGAGAAGCGGCGCTATCTGCTGGCGCGGAGCGGGAAGCCCGAATGACCGCGCCCGCGATTCCGACGAGGACGCCGGCCGCGCAGCTGCCGCCGGGAACCGGCAGGGCGGCGTGGTTGTTTCTCGCGCCGGCGCTGAGCCTGATCTTCATCTTCTTCTTCCTGCCGGTGCTCGCGTCGCTGCTGCTCAGCCTCACGGACTTCGACATCTACGCGATCGCCGACCCGTCCGCGACCAGGTTCGTGGGCCTCCGGAACTACGGCCGGCTGCTGCAGACGCCGGAGTTCTGGCAGGCGCTGCGCAACACGCTGTATTTCGCGCTCGCGGGCGGGCCGCTGACGATCGCGCTCTCGCTCGGCGCCGCTCTGCTGCTCAACGCGAAGCTGACGCGGTTCAAGACGGTCTTCCGCACGATCTACTTCATTCCGTTCGTCACCACGCTCGTCGCGGTGTCGATCGTGTGGCGCTACCTGTACCACACGCGCTACGGGCTGCTCAACTACGGCCTCGGCTACCTCGGCGTCGAGCCGATCGACTGGCTGGGCGATCCGCGGTGGGCGATGCCGGCGATCATCCTGCTGGCCGTGTGGAAGAACTTCGGCTACAACATGCTGATCTTCATCGCCGGGCTGCAGTCGATCCCGTCCGAGCTGTACGACGCCGCGGAGATCGACGGCGCCGGCCCGGTGCGCCGCTTCTTCAACGTCACGCTCCCGCTCCTCGGTCCGACCATGCTGTTCGTCGGCGTCGTGACGATGATCGGTTACTTCCAGCTGTTCGCCGAGCCGTACGTCATGACAATGGGCGGACCGCTGCGGGCGACGACCAGCGTGGTGCTGCTGATGTACGAGGAAGGGTTCCGCTGGTGGCGGATGGGCTACGCGGCGGCGATCGCGTTCGTGCTCTTCCTGGTGATCCTGATCGCGACGCTGATCCAGTTCCGGCTGCAGAGGGAGCGCGCGTGACGGCGCCGCGGCGGGAGCTGATCGTCTCGATCGTCCTGCACACCGTGCTGGTGCTCGGCGCGATCGTCGCGCTCATGCCGATGGCGTGGATGCTGTCGGCGTCGGTGATGCCGACGGGCGAGGCGACCGCGTATCCGCCGCGGTTCTTTCCGAGCCGTGTGACGCTCGAGCATTACGAGCAGCTGTTCACGCGGCTGGACCTGGGGCGGTATCTGCTCAACAGCGCGTTCCTGGCTTTCACCGTGACGGCGACGTCGCTGGTGATCAACTCGATGGCCGGGTACGCGTTCGCCAAGCTGCGCTTCCGCGGGCGCGACCGCACGTTCCGGCTGCTGTCGCTGGGGCTCGTGCTGCCGGTGCAGGTGGCGATGCTGCCGCTGTTCCTGCTGATGAAGCAGCTGGGCCTGGTCAACACGTACTGGGGCGTGATCATCCCGGGGATGGCGAGCATCTTCGGAATCTTTCTGATCCGGCAGTATGCGCTGTCCATCCCGGACGACATGCTCGACGCCGCGCGCATCGACGGAGCATCCGAGCTGACGATCTACTGGAAGGTCGTGGTGCCGGGGATCCTGCCGATTCTGGCGACGCTCGCGATCTGGACTTTTCTGGCGACGTGGAACGACTTCATGTGGCCGCTGATCGTACTGAGCGATGCGGCGCACTACACGTTGCCGGTGGCTCTGGCGAACCTCTCGGGCGAGCACGTGCAGGACACCGAGCTGATGATGGCCGGGTCGGTGCTCACGGTGCTGCCGGTGCTGGCCGTGTTTCTGTTCCTGCAGCGGTACTACATCCAGGGGATCATGGCCGGGAGCGTGAAGGGATGAAGCCGTACCCCGTCGCGAGATCAGTCCGAGAGGATCTCTCCGTTGCTGGCGATGACGGACGCGTAGTACCGTCCGCTCGACTTGATCGTGCGCCGCTGCGTCTCGTAGTCCACGTGCACGATCCCGAACCGCTTGGAGTAGCCGCCGGACCACTCGTAGTTGTCCAGCAGCGACCAGGCGAAGTAGCCGCGGAGATCGACTCCGCCGCGGATTGCCTCGTGCGCCGCGCGGAGGTGCCGCCGGAAGTATTCCACTCGCTGCGGATCCTCGACCTTGCCGCCGATCGCCTTCGGCGGGTCGTCGAACGCCGCGCCGTTCTCGCAGATGTACAGCGGGACGTCGCCGTAGCTCTCCTTCACCCGGAGCAGCAGCGCGGTGAGCGCGGCGGGATTCACCTCCCACGCGGTCTGGGTGGTCCACGCGTCGGGCTGCGGCACGGGCTTCGTCCGCAGTGGCAGCACATCGCGCGCAAAGCGCTCCACCTTGCGGGTGTAGTAGTTGATTCCGAGAAAGTCGATCGGCTGGCGGATGAGCCGCATGTCGGCGGCGGGCCAATCCGGCCACGCCTCCCCGAAGATCTCCCTCATCTCCGCCGGATAGCGCCCGAGGAAAACCGGATCCAGATACTGTCGGTTCATGTACGCGTCGGACCGCTTCGTCGCGGCCACGTCCTCCGGCGAGTCGGACGCGGCCTGCTTGGGCTCCAGGTTCACGACGATGCCGATCTTGCCGTGCTTCGCCGCTTCGCTCGCGCGAAACCGCTCGACCGCGCTGCCGTGGGAGCGCAGCAGGTTGTGCGTCGCGATCGGCGCCTCGAACAGGTTGGCGTGCCCCGGCGCGAGCCCGCCGTGGAGATATCCGCCGTCGGTCACGACCCACGGCTCGTTGAGGGTGGACCACAGCTTCACGCGGTCGCCGAGCGTGTCGAACAGCGTGCCCGCGTAATCGCCGAACCAGCCGACGATGTCGGGATTGAGCCAGCCGCCGCGGTCGTCGAGCGCCTCGGGGAGGTCCCAGTGGTACAGCGTGGCGTTCGGCAGGATGTCGTGGCGGAGCAGCTCGTCCACGAGCCGCGAATAGAAGTCCAGCCCCTTCCGGTTGACTCGTCCGGTTCCCGCGGGATACACGCGGCCCCACGCGATGCTGAACCGGTACGCGTTGAGTCCGAGCTCCTTCATCAGCGCAACGTCCTGCACGTAGCGCCGGTAATGGTCGCAGGCGACGTCGCCGGTCTGATCGAGCCACGTCTTCCCGGGTGTGTGGGAGAAGCGGTGCCAGATGCTGCGGCCCGCGCCGTCGGCCGTGGGCGATCCCTCGATCTGATACGCGGAGGTCGCCGCTCCCCAGAGGAAGCCAGCGGGGAACCGGTAGGAATCACTCATTCAGGAATTGCCGGAGGCGCGATGCACGCGGGGAGCGGATCATGGCGAGCGTAACGCTCGAAGGTGTGCGCAAAATCTACCACGAGGGTGGCGAGCACGTCGCGGTCGCGGGCGTGGACCTCGAGGTCGCCGACGGCGAGTTCGTCGTCCTGGTCGGACCGTCGGGGTGCGGCAAGAGCACGACGCTGCGGATGATCGCCGGGCTGGAATCCATCAGCGCCGGGACCGTGAAGATCGACGGTCGCGTGGTGAATCACGTGCCGCCCAAGCTGCGGGACATAGCGATGGTGTTCCAGAGCTACGCGCTGTACCCGCACATGACGGTGCGGGAGAACCTGGGCTTCGCGCTGAAGCTGCGAAACATGCCGCGCGCGGAGATCGACGAGCGCGTCTCCGCCGCCGCGGCGACGCTCGGCCTGGAGAACTATCTCGACAGGAGGCCCCGGCAGCTTTCCGGCGGCCAGCGGCAGCGGGTCGCGCTCGGGCGGGCGATCGTGCGGCAGCCCAAGGTCTTCCTGTTCGACGAGCCGCTGTCGAACCTCGACGCGCAGATGCGCGTCTCGATGCGGCGCGAGATCGCGCGGCTCCACCAGGAGCTGGCGGTCACGATGATCTACGTCACGCACGATCAGGTCGAGGCGATGACGCTGGGAGACCGGATCGTCGTGATGGAGAAGGGGCACGTGATGCAGATCGATACGCCGCTGAATCTCTACGAGCGACCGAAGAACCGCTTCGTCGCGGGCTTCATCGGCAATCCGGCGATGAACTTCGCGACCGGGACGGTCGTGGGCGGGGACGAGCCGCGCTTCATCGCCGAAGGCGGAGGGTGGCAGACGGCTCTCCCGCGTCGCCTCGCCTCACGGCTGGGGCCCGCGAGCGGCGGGACCGTGATCATGGGCGTTCGTCCGGAAGACGTGTCCGTCGTGCCGGACGCGCGGAACGGCGCCACCATCGAAGCGCGGCTCGACCTGGCCGAGTCGCTCGGCAACGAGGTCTTCGTGTACGCGCGCGCCGACGAGCAGGACATCGTTGCGCGCGTGTCGCCGCAGCCGATGCCGCCGCTCGGCTCTCCGATAACGCTCGCCATCGACATGGAGCGGGCGCATTTCTTCGATCCGACCTCGGGCGAGCGGATAACTTCGGGAGCGAGCCACCCCGAGTAGAGTCGGGTCGTGTAGAGTTATCCTCTACCATCCACGCGCGCATGACCCGGACGAGCATGACAATTGGCGACGAAGTATCGCGGGCGCTGTCGAGTCACGACCGCGTCGTGCTCGCCGTTTCCGGGGGGCTCGACTCGATGGCGCTGCTGCACGCGGCGCGGGGCGCCCGGTCCCGGCTCATCGTCGCCACGTTCGACCACGGCACCGGTCCCGCCGCGACCGACGCCGCGCGGCTGGTGCGCCGGCGGTGCGACCAGCTCGGCCTCGAATGCTCTACCGGACGGGCACGGGTCAAGGCGCGAACGGAAGCGGCCTGGAGGGAGCAGCGCTGGAGCTTCCTGCGCGAGATCGCCCGCGACAAAGACGCGGCGATCGCCTCCGCGCACACGCTGGACGATCAGATCGAGACCGTGTTCATCCGGATTCTGCGCGACGCGGGTCCGCGCGGACTCGCGGGACTGTACGCGCGAACCGACGTGCTGCGCCCGCTGCTGGGGACGCGGAGAGTCGCGCTGGAGGCGTACGCGCGCGCCCACTCTATCGAGTACGTGGCCGATCCGTCCAACCTCTCGCGGCGGCACCTGCGCAACCGCGTGCGGCTCGATCTGCTTCCCGCCATTCGGCGAGTGCGCCCTTCGTTCGACCGCGAGCTGCTCGACCTGGCGAAGCGCGCCGCGGAGTGGCGCGTGGTCGTCGCCACCGTGGTGGATCGGCTCGGGGTGGAACGGCACGCGGACGGCTCGCTTTTCGTTGCACGCCGCGCCCTGGAAGCGTATGATGAACGGGAGCTCGCCATTCTCTGGCCGGAGATCGCGGCGCGCGCGGACGTGACCATGGACAGACGCGGAACCCACCGGGTAGCCGCGTTTACTATTGAGGGGGCTACCGGCGGCTCCATCCAACTTTCCGGGGGAAATGAAGTCGTGAGAACTCGCGAGCACTTCGTCTTACGACGGAAGGTTCCGTGAAGGATGCTTTGGTTGCCGACCCGCGGCTGCTTGGCAGGCCGGTCCGCCGGATCGCTTTCGACGAGGGTGAGATAGCCGAGCGCGTCGAGCAGCTCGGCGCGGAGATCAGCGCCGCGTATCCGGATGGGGATCTGCTCGTTCTAGGCCTGCTCAAGGGGAGCTTCATCTTCCTGAGCGACCTGGTGCGCAAGATCACGCGGCCGCTGCAGGTGGATTTCCTGGTGGCATCGAGCTACGGCGACGCGATGGTGTCGAGCGGGAACGTGCGGCTGCTGTACGATCCGGAGACCGAGCTGGCGGGGAAGCACATCCTGCTCGTCGAAGACATCGTGGATTCCGGCCGGACGCTCGGCCGCATGGTGGAGATAATCAGGGAGCGCCATCCAAAATCGCTGGAGATCTGCGCCTTGCTGCACAAGCGCATCGCCGAAGGGATGAAGCACGAAGTGAAGTTCGTCGGATTCGACGCGCCGAAGGAGTTTCTCGTGGGATACGGCCTGGACCATGCGGAGGATTTCCGCCACCTGCCGTACATCGCGAGCCTCGAATGACAGCGGGCAGCCGGCAGCTAGCAGCTAGCAGCGAGCTGCCAACTGCGTTTGAATGTGTTTTTCGATTTTCGTTAACAGCTGCTAGCTGCTAGCTGCTAGCTTTCTTTTAGAGATATGGCTCCTCAAATGCCCGTGCCCAAGCCGCCGAGAAAGCCGCCCAACTGGGGCAGCGTCTCCAAGACGATCTCGTTCTGGATTCTGGTGATTCTGATCCCGGTCGCCTTCATCCAGTTTTCCGGGAAGGGCGCGGAGCAGGCGCCCGAGATCTCGTACACGCAGTACGACCGCGAGCTGACGGCCGGCAACGTCGCCAAGGTCAACATCGAGGCCGGCAGCGCGATCACGGGCGAGTTCAAGAAGAAGGTCCTCGTCAACCGCCGCGAGGTCGCCAAGTTCAACGTGCGACTGCCGGTGGAGCAGTCCGAGGACGAGGTAGCGCGCCTGCGGTCGCACAACGTCGAGATCCAGGCGCAGGCCGCCCGGGCGTCGTTCGGCGCGCACGTGCTCGCCTACCTCCCGATCCTTCTGATCGTCGCGTTCTGGATCTTCCTGTTCCGGCAGATGCAGGCCGGCGGCGCGAAGGCGTTCTCCTTCGGGAAGTCGAAGGCCAAGCTGCTCACGGGCGACGCGCCCAAGGTCACCTTCGCCGACGTGGCAGGCGTGGAAGAAGCCAAGGTCGAGCTCGAGGAGATCATCGAGTTTCTGAAGGATCCGCAGAAGTTCACCAAGCTCGGCGGACGGCTGCCCAAGGGAGCGCTGCTCGTCGGCCCTCCGGGAACGGGCAAGACGCTGCTCGCCCGCGCCATCGCAGGTGAAGCAGGGCGGCCGTTTTTCTCCATGTCTGGCTCGGACTTCGTCGAGATGTTCGTTGGTGTCGGCGCCAGCCGCGTGCGCGACCTGTTCGAGCAGGGCAAGGCGCACGCGCCGTGCATCATCTTCATCGACGAGATCGACGCCGTCGGTCGTCACCGTGGCGCGGGTCTGGGCGGCGGACACGACGAGCGCGAGCAGACGCTGAATCAGCTGCTCGTCGAGATGGACGGATTCGAGTCCAACGAAGGCGTGATACTGATCGCCGCGACCAACCGGCCGGACGTGCTCGATCCGGCGCTGCTGCGTCCGGGCCGGTTCGACCGCCAGATCATCGTCGACGCGCCGGATTTTCGTGGCCGGGAGGGGATCCTCAAGGTGCACGTGCGCAACAAGCCGGTCGCGGAAGACGTGGACATCACCATGCTCGCGCGCGGCACGCCGGGGATGGCCGGCGCCGATCTCGCGAATCTGGTGAACGAAGCGGCGCTGCTCGCGGCGCGGCGGAACCACGACAAGGTGTACATGGTCGACTTCGAGGACGCCAAGGACAAGGTCATGCTCGGCGCCGAGCGGAAGTCGATGGTGATGAAGGACGAGGAGAAGCGCTTGACGGCGTACCACGAGGCCGGTCACGCGATCTGCGCGATCAAGGTCGAGGGCAACGATCCGCTGCACAAGGTCACGATCGTTCCGCGCGGGCGGGCGCTCGGTCTCGCGTTCACGCTGCCGGAAGACGATCGCGTGTCGGTGACGCGCCGCCAGATCGAGGCGCGTCTCGCCATGGCTTACGGCGGACGCACCGCCGAGGAGCTGGTGTTCGGGCGCGAGCGCGTGACGACGGGCGCGGCCAGCGACATCCAGCAGGCGACCGCGATCGCGCGGCGGTATGTGTCGCAGTGGGGACTGTCCGACAAGATCGGGCCGATCCTCGTGGGCGACAACGAGCAGGAAATCTTCCTCGGACGCGAGTTGCAGCACAGGCGCGAGGTGTCGGAGCGCACGTCGCAGCTGGTGGATTCCGAGGTCGAGCGCGTGATCCGCGAAGCGTACGCGCGCGCGCTGGAGACGCTCACCGCGAACCTGGACCTGCTGCATTCGGTCGCCGGGTCGCTGCTCGAGCGCGAGACACTGACCGGCGACGATGTGCTGGCGCTGGCCCGCGGCGAGCAGCTGCCGCCGCGCGCGCCGGAGCCGCCGGTGCAGCTGCCGGCCGTGATCGCGGCTCCCGCGACGCCGGCGAAGGCCGCCAAGAAGCCGCTTCTCGCTGGACCGGAGCCGGCTCCGGCGTGACCTCGGCGGCCGCGGCCGGCGCCAGCACGCGTTCTCGCTGGAGAGTCGGCGGGAGAACCATCGACATCGAAAAGCCGTT
>JANLGX010000515.1 GCA_024654005.1 Gemmatimonadaceae bacterium
CGCAAACAAATCGACGACATGATGGCCCGCGCCAGTCGAGCAGGGTAACGCCCTTCCCACACGGCGCCGGCAGACAAGGACACTCTCTTGGCAATTAACACATTTAACGTCACGTCCGGCGCCAACTTCATCCAGGAAACCTGGTCCGCCGAGATCGAGGATGCCGTTCAGGCTGAGACGAACCTCTCCGACCTCGTGGACCGGCGCTACGAGAAGGAGATGAAGTTTGGCGACATCATCCGCATCAACGACGACGCTAACCTCGCCGTGCGGATGAAGGCGACCGACACCACCGCCACGCTCAGCAACGCGACCGAGACGCAGCAGAGCATCACCATCAACCTGCACGCCTACTGCGCCTTCCTCGTGGAAGACGTCTTCGAGCTCCAGGCCAAGTACGAGATCCGTTCGCACAAGACGGAGAAGATCAGCTACGCACTGGTCAGCTTCATCGAGGGCGACCTGACCAGTGGCCTTGCTTCGCTGCCGTCCAGCTTCAGCCAGACCTACGGCACGCTCGGCGTGGACCCGACCCAGGACGATCTCCTGGCCTGCGTGAACGCGCTCGACACGGCTGACGTGCCGCAGGACGGGCGCTTCTGGTACGGCGGCCCGTCGTTCCAGACCGCGCTCCTGAAGATGGCCGTCTTCACCAGCGCGGATTACGTGGGCGCGGATGCCGCGGCGACGGCCCAGAAGAAGGGCCGCGTCGGCCGGGTCTACGGGGCGCCGGTCCACATCAGCACGCTGGCGAACAACAACCCTGGCTCGGCCGGCCAGTCCTACGTGTGGTACTGCCACAAGCGGGGCGTGGCGCTCATCGTCCAGCAGGCGCCGAAGATCCACACCGACTACACCATCCTGGAGACAGGCTGGACCGTGTTGGGCAACACGATCTACAACTTCGCCGAGCGGCTGATCCTGCCCAAGACAGCGGCCTCGGTCACGCCAAACGACAACTTCAACTCCGCGCTCGCGGCCGCATAGCAGCCCGATCGCCTAGCGCAGAAGGACCACCCTCAACAGGTGGTCCTTCTGCATGTCTGGGGAGTGCATTGCCCAACATCCAGATCAAGCCGGGGCGGGTGGCCGTCGCGGAATGGCTGCACGCGAAGTTCCCCATCGAACGCGAGGCGGTGCCGCGCCAGTGGAAGGGCGTCAGGATCAACACCCTGGCGCTCGACCCGCGCGCCGACGAGCTCTACCGCACGGCGGTCCACTTCGCCCGGCGGTTCATTCACGACATGCGGCTCCAGGGGTTTGAGCTGCTGACCAACGAAGCGGACTTGCTCATCACCGGACCGTTCCCGCACCTGGAGGCCGACACAGGAGGCCGCGCCATCGGGCGGCACTTCGGCCAGGAGCAGACCGAGCAGTACGCCGACTTCCGCATCACCGGGCAATTCCTCCGAACCCGCCCGGTGACCTTCGAGTACCGAGACATAGGAGCCACGAACTGAGATGCCCGCCACGATCGACGACGTATTGATCCCCCTGCGCGAAGCCTTCCTGCCCATCATGGGCGCTGACCGCAAGTACGAGAAGTGTCTCTACTACCGGCACCCGACCATCTGGAATCCGGGCACGCCCCAGGAGAAGCCGAACAGGCGCGCTGGCTGGATCATCTGGGCCGGTAATAACCGCGACCGCATGGCCGACATGATGGAGCGCGGCTTCGTTCCGCTCCGCAAGTTCGGCATCGCCGCGCGCTTCCAGGCGTGGGAGAAGGAAGCCCAGGGCACGCCCGACCAGTACGGGCCGTGGGGTGCCATCCTGTGCCATCCCGAGGGCCCGGCCGCGTTCCCGGTCGAGCAGGTGATGGCCTACCGCTGGTACGACCCGAGGCACTGCCCGGTGCCCGGCGTGGCCTTCCCACAACTCACGGGCAAAGAGATCGTCGAATACTCCTGCCCCGACTGCACCGACCGCACCTTCGGCCTGGCGCTCCACCTCGCCCGCCACCTCCGCACGGGCCACGATTGGACCGTGGACGACCTCGTGAAGTTCGGTGACGCGATGGGGCTGGACTTCAGCCGCGAGTTCGGCAAGCAGGCCAAGACCGTCCGGGTCTACCGACCCGATGGGTCCCGTGCTCCGATGCTACCGGGCCAGCCGAGCGTCGTGCCGCCGCCCACCGTCGAACGGGTGGTGCCGGTGCGGTCTGAGCCCGCGAAGCCGGAACCGACCGAGAAGCAGCTGGCGGCGCGCGCGGCCGCATCCGAGCGCATGCGGGCGAGGAACGAGGCGGCGCGAGCGGCCAAACAGGCAGCGTGAAACTGTACTGGGGGAGCTCGGTCGGCAGAAGCTACGATCCCGACCACGTCACCAGCATCGTCAAGCTATTCGCCAATAGCCCCTACCCGCTCTACTGGCGGCCGATCCACGGCGACGCACTGATCGAGCGATCCCGCGCCCGCGCGGCCACGGCGTTCCTCGCCAGCGACGCGGAAGTGTTCCTGTCCGTGGATACGGACATCATCTTCGACTGGCACGACGCGGTGCAGATCGCCGAGCAAGCGGTCGAGCACAGCATCGTGGTCGGCGCCTATACCACTCGCAGCCCCCTGCGGTCGTTCGTCACCAGCGCACTCAACCCCCACGAGCCGGTCGAGTTCTTCACCGACCCGACGCCCGTGCCGATCCGCTGGGGCGCCACTGGCTTCATGGCCGTGCACCGGCGGGTGTTCGAGGCGCTGGTGAAACGGGCGGACATGCCGCTCTGCCACGCCAACGAAGACCTCCGGCACTACCCGTTCTTCCTGCCCTTCGTGGTGGAGGAGGCGGGGACGCACGTCATGCTCAGCGAGGACTACGCCTTCTGTGAACGGGCGCGGCAGGAGGGATTCACGACCTACCTCAACCCCGCGGTCCGATTGGGCCACCTCGGCGGCTACTGCTACCGCCTCGAGGACATGGTGACGCAGGGTCGGCCCGCGCCCATGCCGATCCGCCTCACCCGCATGAACGAGGGCGCACCCGTGAACTACCGGGTCGAGACGCCCACGGCGGAAGAACAGCGACTAGTGGCTGCCAGCGCCTGAGCCTGGCGAGTCTTCCCGGAGGAAGCCATGTCCGAACTGGTGTTCCCGCGCTCCGGCTCATTGCTGGAGGCCCGTACGCTCGGGCGCGTTGGCGCGAGCCATTCGCCGCTCGTCCAGTACCTCAGTCGCTTTGCCTCGCAGTCCAAGCGGTACTTCCGCGATGACTTCGAGGGCGACGCGATCAACCTCGACAACTACGCACTCGGCAATGGCGGCGGCGCATCGGCCACAGCGTTCGCCATCGCGGTCGCTGAGGGTGGCACCATCAGCGCCACCACGGGCACCGCCAATGGGGTGACGGCCAGCGAGTCGCTGATTATGCCGCTCAACTGGTACGGCGACCGGGACGCGGGCATGGAAGTGATCTTCAAGCCGTCTGCGCTGACCGAGATCAAGATCGAGATCGGCTTCATCGACGCGGTCCCTGGCTCGAACACCTCGGGCGTGAACAACATCGCCACGCCGACGTTCTACGCGGCCGACGCGGCGCTGTTCCACTTC
>JANLGX010000517.1 GCA_024654005.1 Gemmatimonadaceae bacterium
CCCGGACATCGGCTCTCACAACTTCGCGCCGAAAGCCCTGTCGCCGGCTTGTCCGCTGCGGATTTGCTCGCCGACCTGGAGCGGAAGCAGGTGCAGAAGGGCTTTCTTGATTCGGATTCTACCGCCCTGTGGGCCGAAGGTCAGCAGCCCGCAATCGGCGGAACGCCAATGTGGAAGGGCACCGTCGGCGAGATGAAGGTCATGCTGCGCTACATGGCAGGAAGCGCCCAGGGCGCGGCCCTCCCACTCAACCCCAACACGGAGACGCGACCTTGAACGTCAACATCAGCCACAACCGCACCGAGGTCCGCGACGGCGAGCAGGGCGAAACCGTCGTCATCGAGTGCAATCTCAACCCTCGCGAGATCGAGAAGTTCGTCCAGCTGCGCGACGGCGAGGACGTGCGCAACTTCGTGGCCGCGCAGTTCGGCCTGGACGATGCGTCCGTTGTGACCTTCAAGGAAGGCATGTCCGACAATCCGGAAGACCAGTCGATGGCCTGCGCCCGCATCACGCTGACGCTCAAGCCGGAGCACGTGCGCGTGGTCAACGAGTTGCGCGGCGGCGACGCTCTGGCAGAATACGCGCGTCGGTGTCTGCCTGTGCAGCGGGGCAGCGAGTATCAGGAGCAGGCGGAGGAAGATCAGACGCGGCCATGGGCCGGGATGCCGGAGGGGGAGAAGGTCGGGTGACCGCAACCCCCGCATGGGCGCAAGCCCCTGGAGAGTCCTGCACGTCCGAGGAATGGGAGAAGCATCAAGTCCAGGTTCGCGTCTGGAAGATCGCCATGTCTCACATCCCGGAGCATCAATCGGGGCTGCGCTCCTCGTCACGGGTTCTCTTTCGCCACGAGGAAGCCTACGGCGAGCATTTCGGCATGGCCCTGCGCGCGCAGTTTCTGGAGGGCGACGCTTACGTTGTGGACAAGGCTGTGACGAATGTGCCCGCGACATGGTGGGACCATTGGAAGGTGGAACACGCATGGTGCCGTTCGGTATTGTTCCGGTGGTTCGTCAAGGCACCACGATGGAAGGAGATCGTCTCCATAACAGAGATCCGCAACGTCTGCCCGCACATCCCGCTTCCACGCGGCAAACACGGGGCGTGCGTTGAGTTCCTCTTGCGGCGGCCACCGAGAGAGGAGAAGGCGGCGTGAGCGGCCATATGTCTACAAATCTGGAACGGAACATACGAGACATCGTTGCAAGCAGGCTGCGCGGTCGGCGGAGGCTGGCCAATCTGCGCCCCCGCGACGAACGCGGCCGGTACGTGAAGAAGGACACCGAGCATCAGGATCTGGTGCGGAAGACGTCGGCCGCGATCCGCGACGCCATCATGAACGGCGGCGGCACCGTCAAGATGGGCTACAAGCCCGAGCCCTCCCATGGTCCACGGCAAGACTCAAGCGGCTATCTCCTCCTCGTTCGCCTGGCCCTCGTCACGGAAATCGAGGACGCACAGACCGCCGTCTACATGCGCCGAGTCGGCTGCGCTCTCCTTGCCGTGCAGCGCATGGCACACAAATCAACGGAAGGAGAGGCAACCAACACGCACGAGGAGTAGGGGACGCAGCATATGGCGATCGGACTGGTGTCAGAGGCGGACTACGATGTCCATTTCGGACGTCGTGGCTACCCGAGAAAGAGCAGCTACCATCGCTATCTGAAGCGCGCCAAGGCCAGAGCCGAACGGCGGCGGGCCAAGAAGGACCCCGAGTGCGTGCCTGGTTACGGGAGATATCGAGGATGGGAAACGTGAACGAGCCCAGCAATCCACCGAAGCCAACGCGCCCATTCACATTCGTGGTCAGCGTCAGTGCAGCTGGAATCTGTCGTTCGTGGTTATTTGATGGCGAT
>JANLGX010000519.1 GCA_024654005.1 Gemmatimonadaceae bacterium
TGCCGATCGACGAGCTGTTCGTGGCGATCTCCGTTAACGAGCAGATCCCGCTCGATGCTGCACCCGCCGAGGTGTCCCCATCAGTCGCGCAGGCGTTCAGGGTGGACCGGCTACCCGGCGGGAATTTGCGCTACACATCCCGTAACCGACGGATGGTGCCCACCAATGTCCGCGCCTCGCTGCAGGACGAGGAACCGGGCTTGAACGAGTTCGAGTTCCAGCTCGGCCCCTTCAAATGCGAGGCCAAGGTCGAGGGCGGGCTCTCGTTCCCCGTGATCCTCGACGCCTTCAGCTTCGAAGTCAATTCCAGCCTCACCTACGACGTGGTGATCACAGGGCTGAACGCTTATCGGGCAGTGGCGCATGGCGACATCACGACGACGATGTCCTCGGACGTGCTGATCAACGCGGCCGTCACGGGAAGCGCGGAGTGCAAGTATAAGGTCAAAGAGGTGCAAGTGCGGGCCCCCGGATGGCTCGGCCTCTTCGTTGGCGGCCAGATTCCGCTCGAGGTGGGGTTTGCCCTGGACGCCAAAGCCGAGCTAGCCGGTATCGGCTACGACGCGTTCTTCCAGTCCACGATGACCGCCGCCTTCGGTTTCGACTGCACGGGCGGCTGTCACGCGGTGGGCGACCTCACGAGCAAGAACGCGGGCGGCTTCTTCAAGCCCCGCTTGCCGGCGTCGTTCAACGAGCTGCGGACGGAGCTGGCGGCGAGCCTGTTCGGACTTGCCACGCTGAAGATTGGCAACCCCTTTGAGGAGGATCTCCAGTTCAAGGTGCTGGCGCTCAGGGTCGGCCTGGAGCAGAAGGCGGAGCTCGCGAGTGAGAAAGGCTAGGCGGATGATGCGGCCTATGCATCGAGCTTCACCCTGGCGCCGTTTCTCCGGGCCGGGACCACCGCAGACATCGATGCGCTGGGCGAGTTACTCGGTATCCAGATTACGGGGCTCAGCTTCGCAGCGGAGGGCCCCCCGATTGCGCACTCCCCGGTGGGCACCTTCACAGTTTCGCCGGCAACGGTGGCGCCGGGAGATGACACGAAGCTAGGGGACATGGCCACCTTCACCGTCACCCTCGATACGGTCAACTATCTCACCGCCTATGCCGTGGACGCCGTGGAGATCCGCTGGCTGAAGAAAGATGGGACGGGGCCGCTGGCGCTGGTCCCCGGCCGGCCCGGATGTACCACGCTCACCCCGACGCCGGGCCAGAAGGTCTTCACCTGCCAGACGGATTTTACCGCGGCTGATACGGGCGTCCAGACGTTTTATGCGTTCGTCAAGGCCAAGCTGTTCGGGGTTACGGTGCCGCTGCTACTGGAGATCGGCCCGAATGCGGTGGCGACCGTCCGGGTGGGGACCGCGCTGGCCTCCACCTTCACGGCCCTGGCGGCGGGCACTTTTCACAGTTGCGGGCTGACGAGCGCGGGCGCGGCGCACTGCTGGGGCCTTAACGGCGAGGGCCAGCTCGGGGACGGGACGAGGAACCCGAGCACGATCCCGGTGGCGGTCCAGGGCGGGCTCGTCTTCACGGCCCTGACGGCGGGCGTTGTTCACAGCTGCGGGCTGACGAGCGCGGGCGCGGCGCACTGCTGGGGCCGTAACGACCAGGGCCAGCTCGGGGACGGGACGACGACGACCCCGCGCCTGACCCCGGTAGCGGTCCAGGGCGGGCTCGTCTTCACGGCCCTGACGGCGGGGTTTATTCACACCTGTGGGCTGACGAGCGCGGGCGCGGCGCACTGCTGGGGCAATAACGACTTCGGCCAGGTCGGGGACGGGACGACGATCCAGCGCCTGACCCCGGTGGCAGTTATTCGTCCGTAGGGCTGGGCGGCACGACCCTCGTAAGCGGAGCGCGCGCATCGCAGCTATGGGGTTGCTATGAGCGCGCGCGCCGCACATGGAGCGGAGGAGAATCGAATCCCTGACCCGTTGCTTGCAGAAAAGAGGGTTATGATCGCGGCGATGCGACCGCGCGGCGTGCCGCCTGCTCGTCGTTGCCGACAACTGTAACGGGCCCGCCGGTGACATTCACCTACGGCGTGCCCTTCCGGTTCAACTACTTTGTCGAAGCCATATCGGTCATCGTAACTCAGAGCTTCGTAAGCGGCGCCGCCGCCCTTAAAATGGAGTGAGGGATGCCGTTCGTTCGCCTTCAGAAGCTCGAAGCTCTTATCCGCCAGGGCGCGGACTTCGTCAGGTAGCGCCTCGTAGCAGCGCCAAAACCGCGGTGACGCGCGGTGAATCAAAGTGGGCGAGATCGCCCTGCCTGGTGGTCTGCAATAGCTTCGTCAGCGAAACGATCCAATACTCCAGAGCGCGCGTCCACTTCGAGCTGTTCATCCCACGCGGCCGCGTCGAACTCCGCGAACCAGCGGCGGAAGTCCGCCAGCTCCGCAGCAGGTAGTTCGGCGACCTCCCGCTCAAGTCTTTTCACGTTGGTCATGTGTGAATTATACCCCGAGCCAACCGGTTCGGCTAACGCGCGGCCTGGCCTCTGACGCGCTAATCAGCACAAGATGCAATCAGCCTAACGCTCGCGATGCGACGTGGGCGTGCAGCTTGGAAGGGGCGCAACCCATGTTGCCGGTACTGCGTCGAATCTTTGGTGTCATGACGGTTCTCTTTGTCATCGTCGGCCGAGCTGGCGCAGGCGTCGCCGGGCTAGCTCGATGTCGGCGTGGCGTTGGCCTGCGAGACACGGGGCTAGAGGGCATCGGGCAGATGCTGCCTGCCATGCACTATGGCTAGCACCTCGATTGCCCCCGCGTGCTCGCGATAGAAAACGCGGTACGGCATCACCACGAGCTCGCGCGTCGATTCGTCGGGTGCCTCCGGTGCGGGCTTGCCGATCCCGGGATGTTCGCAAGCCAACTGCAACCGCTGCTCGATGCGCAGCACGACGCTTTCCGCGTACACGGGAGAGGTGACGCCGATGAATTCCACGATGCCTTCCAAGTGCGCGACGGCTCGCTCCGTCCAGCGGAGCGACCGCACTACGACGCGCGGCGGATCCGAGCCCGAACGCGCGCGAGCGCAGCGTCGTTATCGACTGTTCGTCCCGCGTCTGCGTCCGCGATTCCCTGCTCGATGGCCTGGCGTACGTAGACCTCATACGCCACGTCATCCCAACTGGCCCCAGCCGGAAGCTGGTCGATCAGGCGTTTCGCGTCGGGACGAATATCGGGGGCGTCGAGCATACAGATAACCTGCCAGAGAACCCTACGACGTGCAACCTTTACGGGACGGGCACCTTTCCGCCAGGCTCAGGCGTTCTGCCCAGGCTTGCTGCGGCGGCGCGAGCGGCACGTTGCCGACTACCGTCACGGGACCGCTGGTGACATTCACCTACGGCGTGCCGTTCAGCCTCCGTTACAGTGTCACGGCCTCGGGGAGCACTTCATCACCTGGTGGCGGGAGTGGTTTCGGGGGCACGTTTTGTGGGCTCCGCCAAGAGCAGCATCACCTACCGCTGGCTCGGCATGACGGGCTGGCGCCTGGTGCGACTGTCACATCGTCTTCCGGAATTGACTGGAGCAAGGCCGGGCCTGCGCCTCCACCTGCGCCGTGACCGAGTAGCACGGATCGGGAACTTGCCCGGTCTCTGAGGTCAGCTTAGCCATCATGCGCGATGAAGCCAGCGACGTGGATCTCGGCGAGCATGCATGCAGGCGATGACGCTGGTAGCCCCCGCTACTTCATCCCAAATGAAGAACACGCCATACGGAAAGCCGTCGACCAACGAGCGTCGAATCGAGAAGTCCGGCTCTTCATGTTTCACCGGAAACCGTGCCGGCGCCTCACGAATCAAGCCGAGTGCTCCTTCGACCGCATCCAGAAAGCGGTCGCCGAGTCCCGCCGATCGGCTCTCGTACCAAGCGTGCGCTTCCTCGATGTCGGCCTCTGCTTCTGGCCGGACAACGAAGAATGAGCTCACCTACCGCTACGTCGCGCGCCTCGGATTCGGGCTTTCACGTCACCCCAACTGGACCCCGCGTTCGGGTCGCGGCGATACGCGTCCGCCCGACGAAGGAGCTCCACGCGTTGCGCCTCAGTGATCGGCGGCTCCTCGGAATCAGCCGGCAGGCTATCCCAGAGAGCGACTGCAAGCTCGACCCGTTGCGCTGGGGTCAGATTTGTGAAGTCGAACAGCGGGTTCGCCATGAACCAAATCTGCGTCGCGAGGAGGGCCGAAGCAACGACCGGAATGATTAGACAGCGATCGCAACCTCAACGTGAGGATTCTTCGATCGCTTGACCTTTATCTCGACCGAATACCCTAGCGTAATGAGCCAGTCCACCAGTCGATCGTAGGTGATGCTCCTAAGCCTGCCTCTGATCAGGTTCGAGATTTCTGGCTGCTGAGTCCCGAGCTTGAGGGCGGCTGCCTTTTGGGTCCACCCGTTCTCCTTGATAATCTCGTTGATCTGCGCAGCGAGCTTGAGCTTCGCAAACCTTTCTTCCGCGTCAGTGAATCCCAGATCCTCATAGGCGTTCCCGCCGCCAACGACGTACTCAGTGTCATCGACCTTGCCTCGATCGCCTCGCTCGAGCCTGCGCTCTTTCGCCTTTGTAACTCTCATTGTCACAGCCTCTGGCATCTTGCGCAGATCTTTGAGAGTCTGACCCATCCGCACGAGCGGCTTCTCCATTAGATGAAATATAAGTAATTGCTTATATCATGCAATCGGGGACTGTTCCAAACCCAGCTTGAGCCTTGGATCGAGCATGCATGTGCGCGGTTCCGCCGCACGATGGCCGTGGTAAATCGCCCGCATGTAGAAACGACTTTAAGTGGCTGACGCAAGTCACTTATTTAGCGGAACTTCGCTGAGTCTCAGCGCTGGCGCGACAGGCGTTGACTTGTCTCGCGCCAACGTCTACATTCCCCCTGTTAGCACTCTGAAAACGCGAGTGCTAACGACGCAAATTGATCGGTTATTGGTCGCCGTTTTTCCCCCGGACCAAGAACCAAAAACCAACAACCGCTCCTGGAGGAATCACCACCCTATGGCAACCAAAACCATCAAAGCCACGAAGGCCAGCCCACTGGCCGATCGTGTCGTCGTTCGACCGCTCGAGGACACCGAGACCATGCGCGGCGGACTCTTCATCCCCGACACGGCCAAGGAAAAGCCGCAGCAGGGCGAGATCCTCGCCGTCGGCCCCGGCCGCTTCGAGGAAGGCAAGCGCGTCCCCATGGAGGTCAAAGCGGGCGACCGCGTCCTCTACGGCAAGTACAGCGGCTCCGAAGTCACCATCGATGGCGACACCGTTCTGATTCTGCGTGAATCGGACGTGCTCGCGATCATCAGCTAACCCGAGAGACTATCCATGGCAGCCAAAGAACTTCATTTCAACGTTGATGCGCGCGCGGCTCTCAAGCGCGGCGTGGATCAGCTGGCCGAAGCGGTGAAGGTCACCCTCGGACCCAAAGGCAGGAACGTCGTCATCGACAAGAAGTTCGGTGCGCCGACCGTCACCAAGGACGGCGTCACCGTAGCGAAGGAGATCGAGCTCTCCGATGCGCTCGAGAACATGGGCGCGCAGATGGTGAAGGAGGTCGCGACCAAGACGTCCGATCTCGCCGGCGACGGCACCACCACCGCCACCGTGCTCGCGCAGGCGATCTTCCGGGAAGGGCTCAAGAACGTCACGGCCGGCGTCAACCCGATGGCGCTCAAGCGCGGCATCGACAAGGCCGTCACCGCGGTCGTCGACGAGCTCAAGAAGATCTCCGTCCCCACCAAGGGCAAGAAGGAGATCGCCCAGGTCGGGTCCATCTCCGCCAACAACGACAAGGAGATCGGTGACCTGATCGCCGAGGCGATGGAGAAGGTCGGCAAGGACGGCGTCATCACGGTCGAGGAGGCGAAGGGCCTCGAGACCACGCTCGAGACGGTCGACGGAATGCAGTTCGACCGCGGCTACCTCTCGCCCTACTTCGTCACCGACCCGGACAAGATGGAGGCGATCCTCGAGGACGCGCTCATCCTGATCCACGACAAGAAGATCTCCTCGATGAAGGATCTGCTCCCGATCCTCGAGAAGGTCGCGCAGCTGGGCAAGCCGCTGCTCATCATCGCCGAGGACGTCGAGGGCGAGGCGCTGGCGACGCTGGTCGTGAACAAGCTCCGCGGCACGCTGCGCGTCTGCGCGGTCAAGGCCCCGGGCTTCGGCGACCGCCGCAAGGCGATGCTGCAGGACGTGGCGGTTCTTACGAAGGGAACGGTCATCTCCGAGGAAGTCGGCTTCAAGCTCGAGAACGCGGTCGTCACCGACCTCGGCTCGGCCAAGCGCATCGTGATCGACAAGGACAACACCACGCTCATCGACGGCGCGGGCGACACGGAAACGATCCAGGGTCGCGTGAAGGAGATCCGCACGACGATCGAGAAGTCGACGTCGGACTACGACAAGGAGAAGCTCCAGGAGCGTCTGGCGAAGCTCGCGGGCGGTGTGGCCGTGATCAACGTCGGGGCCGCGACCGAGAGCGAGATGAAGGAGAAGAAGGCGAGAGTCGAGGACGCGCTGCACGCGACGCGCGCGGCGGTCGAGGAAGGAATCGTCCCCGGCGGCGGCGTGGCTTTCATCCGCGCGCAGGGCGTGCTCAAGGCGCTGAAGCTGGAAGATTCCGACGAGCAGATCGGCGTCGAGATCGTCCGCAAGGCGATCGAGGAGCCGATGCGCATCATCGTCGCGAACGCGGGCGGTGAAGGATCGATCGTGGTCGAGAAGGTGCGCGCGTCGAAGGCGGCCGCGTACGGCTACAACGCTCAGACGGACGAGTACGAGGATCTGGTTCAGGCCGGCGTCATCGACCCGACCAAGGTCACGCGTACCGCGCTGCAGAACGCCGCTTCCATCGCGGGCCTGCTGCTCACGACCGAAGCGCTGATCGTGGAGAAGAAGGAAGAGAGGGGCGCCGCGCCGGCGATGCCGGGCGGTGGCATGGGCGGTATGTACTAAACGGCAGCTAGCAGCTAGCAGCTAGCTGCTAGCAGCCAACAGAAAGGGCTCCGGGAAACCGGGGCCCTTTTTCACGTTGTTACGGAGTTTTCGTGCGCGATGTCGGGGGCGGCTCGGCCTTTCGCCACTTCATCGTGCGGGTGTACAACATCTGCCCGACATCGGGCAACCCCCAGTCTCCGTCCGGGGGCGGCTCGCGCATCCACCAGACTGCCACGGTCGGGTCCGGCACGACGATGAACGGCGAGGGTGCGGCAAAGGTCGTGTACCCTTCGAGCCGCCGCGGGCGATTGCCGCGCTTGAGCCCCGTCAGCTGGAACTCGATGCGGCGGAGGGCGCTCGTCGCCGAGTCCAGCAGCGCGACTCCCGCCCAGTCGGGCGTTCGTATCCTGGAAGTCGGGGAGAACTGCAACAGGATCAGCGGCTCGCCGTCGCGCCATTCCACTCCGGGTGCGGAGAAACAGTGATGCGCCCAGAATGTCGAGTCAGCGAGCGTAGACAGAAACAGGATCGGTACGGAGAATTCCCGGGCTCCACGCCGGAGCACGCGTCCGGGCCGGTAAGGCTCCCGCCACGCGTCGGAGTTCGTGCGTTCCTCTTCATCCCGGACGCGCATGGTGTCCGAGCGGGCGTCGGCATAGGCACTCCGCCGGCCGAACTCGACCTCGAACGGATACTCACGGCGAAACAGCTCGTACCGCTCGGCGCTGAACCGCAGCTGCTCCAGGACTCGTGCCGACAGCGCAGCGGACGCAGGATCGGGCGCGTCATCACAGCCCCGGTCCGCGGTGGTCACCACTCTGGGAAGCTCGTACGCCACCCGCGCCAGTCGGACTACCACTGTGTCTCCCGGCACGGCGGCGAGCTCGCGCGTCACCGGACGAAAGCCGATCTGCCGCACCCGGATGACAAGTGATCCGTCTGCGGGGCGGGACAGGCGGATCTCGCCACGGCTGTTCGTCAGATATCGGCGGCCCAACGCCGGCACCGCTACCTCGGCGTTCGGCAGCGGCTGCAGAGTCGAGTCTTCCACCACCCTGACGGTCAGCGGTCGGCCGGGATCCGGACTCGCGGGTTGCTGTGCGCCCACCGTCGCCACCAACACGAGGCTGAGGGTGATTGTGGGGACGCC
>JANLGX010000520.1 GCA_024654005.1 Gemmatimonadaceae bacterium
CTCGCGCCATCGCTCGCAAGCGTGCGTGGACTGTCACACCACGCCCGTGACGCTCGCGCCGGGGCGCGACAAGGCGCAGTGCAAGGACTGCCACTCCGAGCACCACGCGGCCGGCCGGAGCTGCGCGACCTGCCACTCGGCGGTGGACCCGGGGCCGTCGCACCAGACGCTGGAGATCGCGCATCAGCGCTGCGACGCGTGCCATACGGCGACGACGATCGCGCGGCTGACGCCGACGCGGAGCTTCTGCGGCACCTGTCATACGGAGAAGGCGAAGGACCATTACGTCCAGAAGGAATGCAGCGTCTGTCACTTCCTCGCTGAACCAGCCGCCTACCGTTCGAAGCTCAGCACGCGACCGGCGGGATGACGTTGTCGCGCGTGCTGATCGCCGCGTGCGCGCTCGCGGCGTGGTCCGCCCCCGCGATCGCGCAGGACTATCGCGTCCGGCTGGACGCGCGGGCGCAGGCCGTGTCCTTTCGCGGGCTAGTCGCCGACAGCATTCCCGCGGGAGACGCGGTGCCAAGCGCCAACGGGGGGCTCGAGACTCCTGACGGCTTCGCGGTACGGTGCGGCGGCGGCGCATTCTGCTATTTCTTCCGTCCCGGTCCCGAGCTGCGCGGCGTTCCCGCTACGATCTCGGCGAGTCTCGCGATGTGGGGTCTGGGCGTCGAAGGGCTCGCGCTGCACGCGACCGGCCGCGTCGTCGGCGATCTCGGTGGGGATGACGTCTGGCCCGGGACCGAGCCTTCCGTGCAGCTCATCGAGGGCTATCTCGATTATCGTCGCTCCATCTACATTGCCCGGGCGGGGAGGCAGCTCCTCACGTCGCGGCTCGAGCCGATGGGATACGACGGTATCTGGCTCAACGCTCGCCTCGACAAGTACTCCGTCGAGCTCACCGGGTACGGCGGTTGGGGGCTCGGCCAGGCGGCGGTAGTGGCCGCGTCCAATCCCGCGCTCAACCCGCTCGACGAGTGGCGGCCGCGCGATCGACAGATCGTCGCGGGAGCGGAAGCCGCGTGGTTGTACCGTGGCGTCGACGTCCGCGCCGAATACCGCCGGGAGATCGATCCCGAGGACAACAGCTTCGTGTCCGAACGCAGCGGCGTGTCGTTCCATGGCCGCGCGCGATCGTTCCTGGCGACCGGTGGGCTCGACTACAACATCGCCGAGGGCCACCTGGGAAATGCCGATCTGACGCTCACGTATCTGCGTCCGCGCTACTCGGTGTCGGCTGGAGCGCGGCGGTACCGGCCTTACTTCAGTCTGTGGACGCTGTGGGGCGCGTTCAGCCCTGTGCCGTACACCGCCGTCAATGCGTCCGCCGAGCTGCGCGCGACCGGATGGTTGTCGCTGCATGCGCGCGGCGAGCGCTACCGGTACCAGGACGCGGCCGTGTCCACCGCGCTCGTTCCCGATCTGGAGGATCGCGGCTGGCGCGTGACGTCGGGCGCGACCGCGACGCTGAATGCGCACTGGATGCTCGATGCCAACTACGGTCTCGAGCACGGGCCCGGCGCCTCCGCGCGCTTCGCGGATGCGTCCGTAACATTTACGCCCGGCGCGGGCCTGTCGTTCGACGTGTACGGCGGCGCGCTGGCGCGCCCGCTCGAGCTGCGGTATTACGACGCGACGAGCCGGTGGCTCGGCGCGCGCGCTGAGTGGCAGCGCAGCGGCCAGCAGCGCGTCTGGGCGGATGTCGCGCGCGTCAGCGACGAGCGCGACAGACCCGACGCGGGAGCCTCCTCGCTCGCGCAGTTCCGGCTGCGCGGCGGAGTTACCGTGGCGTTCGGATCGGGCGCCGACCGCACGCCGCTCCCGCCGGCTAGGCCGCTCACGCGATGAGGCCGGTGAAGCGGAGATGGCTGGCCGCGCTGGCGCTCGCCGTGCTTGCCGGTGGCGCGCTCGTCGCCGCGCCGTTCGGCGATTCACAACCGCAGGAGCGGTTCCCGCACCCGAAGCACGCGAATCTCTTTCCGTTGTGCACCACGTGCCACGCCGGCGTGGTCGAGCCCGGACAGCCCATGTTCCCCAATCCGGTCAGCTGCGCGTCGTGCCATGACGGTGTCGTCGAGCAGCGCGTGTCCTGGCAGCCGCCCGCCGGGCCGCGCGGCAGCAATCTCCGGTTCACGCACGAGGCGCATCATCGTGCCGTCACAGCCCGGGACGCGGCCGACAGCGTCCTGGTCCGCAGCTGCTCCAACTGCCATACGCGGGAAGGGGAGCCGCGGATGGCGGTGCGGCACGCATCGTCCCCCCGCTGCCTGGGCTGCCATGGACTTTCCGAGCCGCACGTCGACAACCCGCCCACGGCGTGCGCCAAGTGTCATGTGCCGCTCACGGACGCGCCCGGACTCACGGCGCAGGAAATAGCCAGCTTCCCGAAGCCACGCTCGCACGATGCGCCCGACTTCCGCCTGGGCGGGCACGGCAAGCTCGCGAAGGCGACGCAGGGTGGAGGCCGCGGGGGCATCGCGGCGAGCTGCGCTACCTGTCATGCGCGGAACCTGTGCATCTCCTGTCACGTCAACGCCGCCGAGTCGCCCGTGATCAGCGCGCTGGAGCTGGACGACAGATCGCCGGTGTTCGCGTTGTCGCAGCCGGTTCCGGCCAGCCACTCGCGGCCGGATTTCCTTCGCACGCACGGGCGCGATGCGGAGCGGGGAACGGCGTCGTGCGCGACGTGCCACACTCGCGAGAGCTGCATGACCTGCCACTCGGGCACCGCCCCCCGCGCCGTCGCGACGCTCCCCGCCGCGGGGCCGAACCGCGCGGCCGGCGCGCAGCTCGTGCGCGAGCCGCCCCCGAGCCACACGCGGGATTTCAGAGAGAAGCACGGACCCGAAGCGAGCGCGCGTCCGCGCACGTGCCAGACGTGTCACGTTCGCTCGATGTGCCAGACCTGCCACCGCCCGGACGTGGGCCCGCAGGCGCGCTATCACCCGGCGTCTTTCATCACCCGCCATCCCAGCGCGGCGTACTCCCGCGCGGCCAGCTGCAGCGACTGCCACAACCCCGCGCAATTCTGCCAGAGCTGTCACCAGCAGGCGGGAGTAGTCGCGACGCGGCGAATCGGCGCGACCGGATATCACGACGTCTTCCGCGGCTTCCCCCTCGGCCACGGCCAGGCCGCGCGACAGAGTCTCGAGTCGTGCGCCTCGTGTCACGCTGAGCGCGATTGCACCGCGTGCCATTCGGCCGTG
>JANLGX010000522.1 GCA_024654005.1 Gemmatimonadaceae bacterium
CTCGGCCTGGGTCTGGAAATAGCCGTCCGTCACGAGGCCATGGAACGAGCCGATCGGATGACCGACCTGGTTGATGACCTGATTGCCGAAGCGCGTCGATATCGGACCGTAGAAGAAGTCCTGGACTCCGTCGATCGAGACGATCTCGTTCTTGTAGTGGCTGCCGTTGAAGGAGACGCTCCAGGACGCGGCCTGATGTCCGATGGAGAAGTCGACGCCCGTGTTTTTCATCTCCCCGACATTCACGATCGGGGGAGCGGCGACGCCGGCCGTCGCCGGGAGTCGCGGGTCAAACAGCAGGTTGCTGGTCGCCCGCCGATACACGTCGACGATGAAATTGACCTTGCCTTCGAAAAGGACTATGTCGGCGCCCACGTTTGTGGACTTGTTTTCTTCCCACTTCAGATTGGGATTGCCCAACGACGTTTGGCGGAATCCCCCTACGATCGTGCTGTTTGATCCTGACACGTCGTAGTAGGTATCTCCCCGGCTGCCGCCGAATTGAGCGACGATACGTCCGGAGGGTATGAGCTGGTTGCCGGTGACGCCCCAGCCAAACCGCAACATGACGTCCGAGAAGATTCTGCTGTTCGCCAGGAAGGGCTCGTTGGATATTCTCCAACCCAGGCCCGCTGCCGGGAAAGTTCCCCACTGGTTGCCGGGCGCCAGCCGGGAGGAGCCGTCTCTCCGCAGCGTAAAGCTGGCGACGTATTTGTCGGCGAAGTTGTAGTCGGCCTTTCCAAAAACGGACAACAAGGCATTCCGGCCACCGGTCGTGAAGACGTTCTTGGTGCTGGCCTGGCCCAGCGCGTCCTGGATGTATCTGGAATCCGGGCTGGTGTTCAGGAGGTTGCCAATTGATGCCTCGATGTACCGGTTGTTGCCTCTATTCGCTTCCTGTCCGACCAACAGATCGAAGTTGTGCCGGGAAAGCGCCTTGACATACCTCAGCGTATTGGTCCAGGTCCAGTCGTTGAAGTCGTTCCTGTTCTCGCCCGCGCCATTGCCGAACGTCGCCTCGGCGACCTCGGGAGAGGCCGGAGTGAAGGTGAGGCTGGTTCTCTGTGCCACGTTGAATCCGAGCCTGCTCTTGAATGAGAACTGTGGGCTTACGTCCAGGCCGGCGAACACGTTGCCGAAGACCTGGTTGTTTTTGGTTGTGTTGTTCCTTGCAGCCGACGCAAACTTGAGGGGATTGCCCTGGTTGCCCAGGGTTTTGGCCTTTCCGCCGGCGAAATTGCCGTTTATGTCGTATATCGGGATGACGGGCTGCTGCAGAATGTTCTTGCCGAGGATGCCGTCTTCGGCGTAGCCACCCGGATCGTTCGGCAGCCCGCCAACATGTCGCTCGAGAGCGAGCGAGATGTTCTCACCGAAGTTCAGCTTGCCGCGGGTGAATGTGGTGTTGACGCGGACGCTCCCCCGCTTGAAATGATTGAACTTCGCGGTGCCGCCCTGATCGAAGTAATTGAAAGAGACACGGTATGCGTTGTCCTCACCGCCCCCCGCGACATCCAGGTTGTAATCCGACACCATCGCCGAACCGAAGACGGCGTCCCACCAGTTGGTGCCCTGGCTGCCGGGCATGATCAACGTATTGGGATAGGAATACGCAGCCTGATTCACGGCGGTCGGCCGTCCAAACGCGTCGAACGAGGTGACGACGCCCGTGCAGGCGGACGTCGCAGGGCAGTTGTTCGGCCAGATGAAAGCAGGGACCGACGGGTTGTTGGGGTCCCCGTAGATGTTGGTCGGGACCGCCTCTCCGGCGTTCTCGTAGCTTGCCTTCATCACCTCGAAGTAGTCCAGCGAGTTGGTAATGAGTATGTCGTCATAGCCGCGTACCGGAGTCGCCATCCCGGTTCTCGCCCGAAATGTGACCTGGGGTGGTCCGGCGACGCCCCTCTTCGTGGTCTCGATGAGAATCACACCATTACTGGCGCGCGCACCGAAAATCGAGGCCGACGACGCATCCTTCAGGACCTGGATCGACGTGATGTCGTTGGGGTTCAGAAAATTGAGATAGGATTCCTGAACCGGAGTTCCATCGATGACATACAGAGGATCGTTGTTCTGGAAGGAGCTGATCCCGCGGATTCTGACGGTGCTGCGTGCGCCGGGCGAACCGCTCGCAACAACCGTAATGCCGGGTACGGCGGCGTCCAGCCGCTGAAGCACACTCGCACCCGTCTGTCGGGAAGCGCTTTCAACGTTGATGCTTGAGACCGCACCGGTGATATCTGCCCGCCGCTGTTCCGTGTAGGCGGTAACCACCACCTGCTCCAGATAGGAAATGGCCTCCATCGTGACGTCGATCGTCGTCCGTCCGGCGATCGGGGTCTCGACGGCGCGCTGGCCCACGAGAGTAAAGCTCAGGGTTCCATTCGAGGGAGCCGCTATGGAGTATCTCCCGTTCGCGCCCGTAATCGCGACGACATCCGTCCCCTGTAACCGCACTCTCACTCCCTGAAGGGGGGTGCCGCCCGCGGAAGTGACGGTTCCGGAGACCGGTATCTGCTGGGCCAGCGCAGTTCCGCCGAACGCCAGTGTGAGCAGAATGGCCATCCCCACCGCGCCAAGCCGGTGAAGGTGGCTGTTCCGGAATGAGCTCCTACCCGACTGAATCTTCTCCATGATTACCCTCCAAGTAGCACGCATTCGGTGTCATCCTCCTGGTCTGCGCATGGACTGCAAGCCCTGCATGTCGATCAACTGACGGTACGTGATGAGCCGGACGTTGCGAGCCTGGACCGCTTCGCTGAACGTCCGTGACGTGAGCGCATCAAGCTCTCCCTGGCGATTCTTGCTCATCTCGGCGAGAGGTTCGCCGGTGTTCATATCCAGCAGCGCGCCCAGCTCGGCGTCGTCTATCCCCACGTGAGTCACCACCATGTTGAGCCGCTCCGGGAGGCGACCGATCAGCGCCACCAGGCTGTCGATCTTGTTCTCCGGCGCCGCCCGGTACTGGGGATCGTGGGTGGTCTCCCCAAAGTACTCCGACAAGCCGACATCAAACTCCCGGGCGAGCCGCTCAGTGATCTCGCGGAACTCGGGGTAGCGAACCGCCGTGCCCATGTGGTAATCCATGTAGTCGATCTTCAGACCCGACCGCTGCGCCCGTTCGATTTGCGCGCGCAGCTCCAGCTCGACTTCCCTTGGGTCAGGGTGGTTGCGATACAGCGCGGCGCCGTCCGGAAAGAAGTAGCCGTCGGCATCCACGAGCGTGGGAACCGCACTGCGGCCCGCGACGGGTCCCCAACGGTAGTTCCTCCACTCCGAGTTGAGCGTCAAGTGAATTCCCACCGCGACCGCGGGGTGGCGTTGCAGGATCTCCACCGTTTCCTGGTACCAGGGAGTGGGGAACATGACCGACACGGAAACCGGCAGGCCGGTCGCGATGAGCCGCTCGAGAGCCAGGTTCACGCTGTGGCTCATTCCGGCATCGTCACTGCGGATAATCAGATAGACCGGGTCGGAAGCACCGGGATGGATCGGCGTGTCGGCCCGAGCGGCAACATGGGTCGGCGAGGCGGACAACAGCGAGCTACACAGCAGTAAAACGAACGCACGAAGCAGGAGCGTACGACCCTCCCTTCCGAAAGAGGAAGTCAGGTAACTCTGCCTATTTCGACCCTCGTAATCCGGGCCAACCAACCGCGTGGCCGGTCCGGAAGACCCCCTCTATTACTGCCCCGGATTGGAGATGTCAAGAAGGGTTTCGCGGACACCCGCGCATGTTCCCGGTACTCGAACCGGATTTCCATCCGCCGTCTCGAGCCGGAAGCGAAGCTGGTTCGTGCTTGCAGAGCTGCCCCCGACGAACACGGTAAAGGTTCCCGGCTCCGCTACGCGAGCCAAAGCGGCATCGTGGAACGCGAGATCCTGGACGTGGATCGCGAACACAATTGTGCGGGTCTCGCCCGGGGCCAGTCGCACCCGGCGGAATCCGCGCAGTTCTCGTACGGGACGCGTGACGGTCCCGACGTCGTCGCGAATGTAGAGCTGCACGACCTCGTCGCCTGCGACCCTGCCCGCGTTCGTGACGTCCACCTCGACGCGTAGCGTGTCTGCGGGCCGCATCGTCGTCGCGCTGGCTCGCGGAGTGCCATGGCGAAAGGTGGTGTAGCTCAAGCCGTGACCGAACGGGTACAGCGGGGACCACGGCACGTCGATGTATTTCGACGTGTATTTCTCGCTGGTTGGGGGGCGGCCGGTGTTGCGATGGTTGTAGTAGATCGGCACCTGGCCCGTCACCCGCGGGAAGGTCGCGGCCAGCTTGCCGCCGGGGTTGTAATCGCCGAACAGCACGTCCGCCGTCGCGGTCCCGTGCTCCACTCCCAAAAACCACGTCTCCACGATTGCCGGCACGTTGTCGTGCAGCCATTGAATGGCGAGTGGCCGGCCGTTCATCAGCACCACTACTACGGGTTTTCCTGTCGCGGCAATCGCTTGCGCGAGCCGCAACTGCGCCCCCGGCAGCCCAACGTCGGCGCGACTCGCCGCTTCCGCGCTCTGTAAGGGCGACTCGCCGAGCACGAGCACGATCGCATCCGCCTCCATCGCGATGCGCACGGCGCCGGCGATTCCCGTGCTGTCGTCGTCCATGGGAGATGCCCCCCGCTCGTGCACCACGCGCGTCCGCGGCGAGACCGCGCGCCGGATGCCGGTGAGGACCGATACCGCGTCCGCTCCGCGGCCAAGCGCCGACCAATTGCCGATGGCGGCACCGCTGTCGGCGGCCAGCTCACCGATCACAGCCAGCGTGCCAAGGTCTTTCGAGAGGGGCAGGGTGTTGCGATCGTTCTTCAGCAGTACGATCGACGCGCGCGCCACTTCCCGCGCGGCCTCGCGATTCTCGGCGGAGAGTCCGACTCCCTGCACGTGTGCGGAGTCCCCCACGCGATACGGGTTCTGAAAGAGGCCGAGCCGGTACTTGAGCCGGAGCACGCGGCGCACCGCTTCGTCCAAAGTCTGCGGCGCCACGCTCCCGGCGCGCACGAGCGACGGCAGCTGCTTGCGGAAGATCTCGCTCACCATGTCGATGTCGACGCCCGCGTTCAGAGCGAGGGTTCCGACGCTGGCGCTGTCGCCGCCGATGCCGTGATTGAGCAGCTCGCCGATGCCGGTCCAATCGCTTACTACCGCGCCGTCGAATCCCCATTCGCCGCGCAGGATGTCGGTCAGCAGTCGCTTGTGCGCGTGCGCCGGAACGCCGTCGATCTCATTGAACGCCGCCATCAGAGTCTGGGCGCCGGCGCACACCGCCGCCTGGAAAGGCGGCAGGTAGACGTCGCGCAGCGTCCGCTCCGGTACGTCCGCGATGTTGTAATCGCGCCCACCCTCGGCTGCTCCGTACGCGGCGAAGTGCTTGGCTGTCGCGGCAATGGTGCCGGGGTCGCGGAGGCTGCTGCCCTGAAAGCCCCGCACTCGTGCGGCGGCCATTATCGCGCCCAGGTACGGGTCCTCTCCCGAGCCCTCGACGATGCGTCCCCAACGAGGATCCCGCGCGATGTCTACCATCGGCGCGAAGGTCCAGCTGATGCCTTGCGCGGCTGCTTCCGCCGCGGCGATCCGAGCCGAGCGCTGGACAGCGGCAGGATCCCAGCTGCTGGCTTCGGCGAGCGGGACGGGAAACGTCGTGCGGAACCCGTGAATGACGTCGAGCGCGAAGAGCAGCGGGATGTGCGTCCGCGACTGCTCCACGGCGATCCGCTGCAATCGCACGACCGTGTCTCTTCCCACGACGTTGAGGAAAGAGCCCACCTCGCCCCGCCTGATCTGTTCGATTCCCGCCGGAGCTCCGCCGGGCCCGGTGGGCGCCCCCAAGCCCGAGAGCTGGTTGAGCTGGCCGACCTTTTCTTCCAGCGTCATCCCCGCGAGCACAGAATCCACGAAAAGGCGCTCTCGCCGATCCTCGCCCGGCGCCGCCGTCAGGGCTGCCTGCGTGGAGGCGGACTGCCTGGCAGAGCAACCGAGTGTCGCGACGGTACTCGCCAAGACCAGCATCCAGGTCAACTCCGTTCGGGCACGGCTCACGGCTGCTTGCACCTGGGCCTCGCTTGTGGTTGAGAGCGACAGCTACGGATTGCGATACGCGCGTACATAATCCACCACCATTCGCTGCGGGAAGGTGGTCGACGCGTCCGGATCGCCGGGCCAGCCTCCGCCCACCGCGAGGTTGAGCAGCAGAAAGAAGGGATGATCGAACACCCACTCCGTCCCCGCCGGCAGATCCGCCGGCGTCAGGCGGTGATATTGGCGCCCGTCCACGTACCAGCGGATCTCGCCTGGCCGCCATGCGACCGCGAAGACGTGGAAGTCGTCCGCGTAGCCCCCTCGAGACAGCGTGTCGGCCCGGCTGATGCCGCCAGCGCCCGAATAGCCCGGGCCGTGCAACGTGCCGTACGCCACGGCCGGCTCGCGCCCGATGTGCTCCATGATGTCGATCTCGCCGCTCCGGGGCCATCCGACGGAATCGATGTCCGCGCCGAGCATCCAGAAGGCGGGCCAGAGTCCCTGTCCGCGTGGAACGCGGATCCGCGCCTCGAAGCGGCCGTACGTCTGCGCGAACAGCCCCTTGGTCTTGAGCCGCGTCGACGTGTAGAGACAGCGTCCGTACCAGCATGCGTACCCGGACTCCGCCGGCTCGGCGCGGGCGGTGATCACCAGATGGCCTTCACCGTCCAGGGCGACGTTCTCGCCGCGCGTCGTGTAGAACTGCCGCTCCTGGTTGCCGAAGCCGTGTCCGCCCGTGTCAGCGACCCACCTCGACCGATCAAAAGACGCGCCCGCGGGTCCGTCGAATTCGTCGTGCCACACAGGGCTCGGCGATGGAACCGCAACGGCGCACGCGGAAACGGTGAACCATGCGACGAAGGTCGCCATCATTTCAGTCCTTTGTTGCACCGCAGCTCAGGCGTGCGGAGCCCAAGCCTTCTCGCCGGGCCGATACGGCACGCACGGATCGAAGCGGCCGGGCGATTCCTCGTAGCGCAGCGCCTGCGTGTAGCCGATCTCCGACGTGAAATAGCCGAGCAGCGCGAGCTCCTTCATCATCCGAAAGTAGTGCGGCGGGAGGTCCTCGGTTATCGCGGCGGCCGCGCCGACGTCGGCGCCCGGTGCCGCCTCCTGGCGCTGGTCGCTCAGAGCCGCCTCGGCTCGCTGCCGCTCTTCCTTCTCATCCCTGCGGGCGTCGCTCTCGGCCTTCTGCTCGCGATCGACCGCCTCGAGCAGGGCGAGCCGCTGCCGCGGCGTCGCGGTCATGAACGAGACGGTGTGCGCCTTGCGGCTCGCTTCGTCGAGCTTGCGCATGCCCTCACGGAAGACAGCCTGATCGCGCGGGCTGTAGCTGTCCGTCACCATGAGCGCCATGAACGCGCCCGTCTTCGCGGCTTTCGCGCCGGGCGTGCTCGTGGCGGGAAGAATCGTTTCCGCGACCTCGTCGAGGAACGCGATGTCCTCGGCCGTGAACAGCGCGCCGGTGACGGCACGGTCTTCGTCCCGGCAACCGGTGAGCAGCGCGCTGCCGCCGACCAGCGCGACCCCGCCGAGCAGCGCGGTTACGCGCAGGATCGCCTCGCGACGGTCGATCATCCCGGGAGTGAAGTCACCCGCGTTTTCGTGTGCGGCCATCGGCGACTCTCCGGTCAAATGTTGCGGCGATTCAGCTCGCGCACCGCGAAATCGGCCGCGCGCGCGGTGAGCGCCATATAGGTGAGCGACGGATTCTGGCACGCGGCAGACGCCATGCAGGAACCGTCCGTAACGAAGACGTTGAGCGCGTCCCACACCTGGTTGTGCGCGTTGAGCACCGAGGTCTTCGGATCGCGCCCCATGCGCGCCGTCCCCATCTCGTGGATTCCCATGCCGGGGAAGTACTCGTTGTCGTACGTGTATACTCCCTTCGCGCCGCACTGCTCGAGCATGTCCGCCATATCCGTCATCATGTCCTTGCGCATCGACCGCTCGTTCTCGCCCGTAGCGCAGTCGATCTTCAGGACCGGCAGACCCCATTTGTCGCGCTTCGTCTCGTCGAGTGAGATCCGGTTTGCGTGATTCGGGAGCATCTCGCCGAAGGCGGTGGCACCGATTGACCAGTCTCCCGGCTGCGACAGCGAATCCTTGAAGGCGGCGCCGACACCCAGCTCGGCGACCGCTCTCGACCATCCCTGGCGTCCGGCGCTCCCCTGGTACCCGAAGCCGCGGAGATATGCGCGCTTGTCGCCGAACAGGTTCCGGTAGCGCGGGATGTAAAAACCGGTGGGCCGCCGGCCGTTGTAATACCGGTCGTCCATCCCCTCGAGCTTTCCGCCCGCGCCGACGCGGAAGTGGTGGTCCATGAGATTGTGGCCCAGCTCACCGGAGCTGCTGCCGAGTCCGCCGGGCCACACGTCGGTCGCCGAGCGCATGAGCAGCCAGGTAGAGTTGAGCGTCGAGGCGCAGAGGAAGACCACGCGCGCCGAATAGTCCGTCGTCTGGTCGCTTACCGCGTCGAGGACGCGGACGCCGGTCGCACGCTTGCGATCGCGGTCGTACAGCACCTCCGTGACGATCGCGAACGGCTTGAGCGTGAGGCGTCCGGTTTTCGCGGCCGCCGGGAGCGTGGAGGACTGCGTGCTGAAGTAGGCCCCATACGGGCAGCCGAGCCAGCAGGCATCCCGGTACTGGCAGGCTGAGCGGCCGGTAAGCTCTCGCGTGAGGTTCGCGACGCGGCCAGGGATGATGCGTCGCCGTCCGTCGTACAGTTTGCTCAGCCGCCCGGCGACCAGCTCCTCGCCGCAATTCAGCGGCATCGCCGGTTGGAACTTGCCATCGGGGAGCTGCGGGAGCCCTTCGAGCGACCCCGAGATCCCGGCGTGCGGCTCGATGTGATCGTACCAGGGGGCGAGGTCGGCGTAGCGGATCGGCCAGTCGGTCGCGATTCCGTCCCTCGCATTGGCCTCAAAATCGAATTCACTCCACCGGTAGCTCTGCCGCCCCCACATGAGTGACTTGCCGCCGACCTGGTAGCCGCGGAACCAGTCGAACCGCTTCACTTCCGTGTACGGGTTGTCCTTGTCCGATGCCCAGAACTCGAGGTTCTTCTCGTTCAGCGGGTAGTCGCGCTTGAGGACCGGGTACGCCTCTTCCATCGCGCGGGTGCGGCCGCCGCGATGCGGGTACTGCCACGGCGCCTTGGTCGCGTTGACGTAGTCCTTGATGTGCTCCACGTTGCGGCCGCGCTCGAGCAGCAGCACGCGGAGTCCCTTTTCCGTGAGCTCCTTGGCCGCCCATCCGCCGGAGATCCCGGATCCGACGACGATCGCATCGTAGCTGGTATCCTGCATCGTGTCCTCGCTGGCGGTTGCGAATTTGCGCACGCGCTACCTTGCTCGCGTGCAACGGAAGCTGCGTAGCGGCCTGAATTCGAATATGTCGCGCGGCGCGTTCGACGGCTACATTTCCACGGGTCCCGTGATGAACTCTCCAGGTATCCCTCCCGGGCCGGACACGCGCCGCGCGTTCGTCGGCGCTCTCCTGCGTGCCGCTGCCGCTCTGGCCGCCGGTGGCCTGACGGCGGGCGCGAAGTGCGCCCGCCGCGAGGCGGAAGCCGGCGGCACCGCACTGCTGCCGGCGGGCACGCGTGCTATCGGCGTGCAGCTCTACACGGTGCGCGACCTGATGGCGCGCGATCTCCCCGGCACTCTGGCGGCCCTGGCCGCGATCGGGTACACCGAGGTGGAGTTCGCCGGGTACTTCGGACAGGAGCCGGCGCAGCTACGGGCGCTTCTCGCCCGGCTCGGATTGGCGGCGCCCGGCGTGCACCAGCCGCTTGACGCGCTGCGGAACACCCTCGATGCCGTGCTTGCGGCGGCCGAAACCATCGAGCACCGGTACATCGTATGCCCGTGGCTCGCCGAGTCGGAGCGCACGGCCGACGGCTACCGGCGCCTGGCCGCGGACCTTGACCGAATCGGGAGGGCGTGCCGTGATCGCGGGTTCCAGCTGGGGTATCACAACCACGACTTCGAGTTTGACCCCGGGGTCTTCCCCGGGACGACGCCGTACGACGTGCTGCTCGCCGAGACCGATCCCGAGCTCGTGACCATGGAGCTCGATCTGTTCTGGATCACGCGCGGCGGGCGTGATCCACTCTGGTACTTCGAGCACCATCCGGGGCGCTTCCCGCTCTGGCACGTGAAGGACATGCGTGACGTCGCCGGCGCGCGGGAGATGGTGAGCGTCGGTCAAGGCGACATCGATTTCGGGCGGTTGTTCGCGGCCGGTGAGCGGGCCGGGCTCAAACATTTCTTCGTCGAGCACGACAACCCGGCCGATTCCCTCGCGAGCGTCAGAGCGAGCTACGAACATCTCAGGCGGATCCTACGCTAACGGCCCGCGCCTTTCCCTGCGGACGCGGGCGGGGCGCTTTCACCGCGCTCCTGGCGCTGTGCGGCGTGATCGTCGGTGCGGGCTGCACCCCGTCGCAACCTGAATCGGATCAGATGAGCGACGGGTGGACGGCCTTGTTCGATGGCAGCGGCCTCGATCACTGGCGCGGATACCACCGCGAGGACCTGCCGTCGGGCTGGCGTGTGGAGGACAGCGTGCTCGCTTTCGTTCCGGGCGCGGACGGCGGCGACATAGTGTCACGCGACCAGTACGGTGACTTCGAGCTCACACTGGAGTGGCGCATCTCGGAGGGCGGCAACAGCGGAATATTTTACCGGGCTGCCGAACAACGTGACAACGTGTGGGAGACGGGTCCGGAGATGCAGGTGCTGGACAACGCGCGCCACGTGGATGGCCGCAGTCCGCTGACATCGGCCGGCGCCAACTATGGGCTGTACGCTCCCGCAGAGGACGTGACCCGGCCGCCGGGCGAGTGGAACGAAGTCCGGATCGTCGCGCGCGGGGCGCACGTGGAGCACTGGCTCAACGGCCGGAAGCTGCTCGAGTACGAGCAGGGAAGCCCGGAGTGGCAGGAGCGGGTGCGCCAGAGCAAGTTCGCCACGATGCCGGACTATGGGCGGCAGCTCCGCGGGTACATCGCGCTGCAGGATCACGGCGACCGCGTGTGGTACCGCAACATTCGCATCCGGCGGCTCGGTGAGCCGGCTGCCGACTCCGGGCCCTGACGCCGCCTCGACAATCTGATTCCTCGGCCCATCGCGGACCGATTCGCGTCGGCCTGATCGGGTACGGGCTCGCCGGCGCCGTCTTCCATGCTCCGTTGATCGCGACAACGCCGGGACTGCGCCTCGCCGCCGTGGTGACCGGGAACACCGAGCGGCGGGAGGAAGCGCGGCGCTCGCACCCGGATGCCGTCCTGTTCGACACTCCCGCACGACTTTGGAAGCATGCGGCGGACCTCGACCTCGTCGTCGTCGCCTCGCCAAATCGCACCCACGTGCCATTGGCGCTGGCCGCGCTCGCCGCCGGATTGCACGTCGTCGTCGACAAGCCGCTTGCTCCGACGGCCGTCGAAGGTCGGCGGCTCATCGATGAAGCTCGCGAGCGGAGACTAATGCTCACGGTCTTTCATAACCGGCGGTGGGACGGAGACTTCCTTACAATATGCCGGCTGCTGCGCGAAGGCGCGCTCGGCGAGCCGCTCCGGTTTGAATCAAGGTTCGAGCGCTGGCGTCCGGTCCCCAAGCCGGATTGGCGCGAGCTCGGAGCGCCGGAGGAGGCGGGCGGGCTCCTATACGACTTGGGCAGCCACCTCATAGATCAGGCGCTCATTCTCTTCGGGCCGGCAAGTCACGTCTATGCCGAGCTGGATCGCCGCCGATCATCGGTCGAAGTCGACGACGACAGCTTCGTAGCGCTGACCCACGCCTCGGGGGTGCGCTCTCATCTGTTCATGAGCGCCGTTGCCGCTCAATGCGGCCCGCGCATTCGCCTCCTCGGCAGCCGGGCGGCGTACGTCAAGCACGGGCTCGACGTTCAGGAAGCGATGCTCCGAAAGGACCGCCGGTTCGATCCCACCGGCTCGACGCAGGAGCTCCGCGACAGCAGCGGACAGTTGGGAAGCGGCGATGCGGTCGTCACGATCCCGACGGAGACGGGAGCGTATCACCGGTTCTATGAGGGAGTTGTCGCGACACTCCGCGACGGCAGTCCGCCGCCGGTGGATCCGGCCGACGCCGTCGCCGTACTGGAAACCATAGAAGCGGCCCGGCGCTCCGCAGCCGAACGACGCGTTATCACTGTTTCGGGAGGATCGACGTCGTGAAGCGTGCCGCCGGTCGGCTTGTGGTCGCTTCGCGCTCCGCGCAGCATCTTTTTGCCACCCACTATCACACCGGACCCAACTCATGAAGCCGATGTTCCTTACTGAAGTCGAGCAGGCGGAGCCGAAGGGCGCTTACTCCGGCACGATCGCTGGAATGCGGGCGGCAGGTCTCCCCGTGCCGCAGATCATGCACCTGTTTGCGTTCAAGCCGGACCGCACGGAACATCTTTCCGCGTTTACTCAAGGCGTGATGCGCGGTCCCTCTCCTCTCGCACCGGGATTTAGGGAGCTGATCGCGGCATTCACCTCGCGCCGGAACGATTGCCTCTTCTGAATCGGCTCACACGCCGCGGTCGCGGCGACGCTGCTCGAGGATCGCGCGATGGTGGAGGCCGTGCTCGATGATTTCCGGACCGCGCCGATAAGCGCGCGGGAGAAGGCTATGTTCGCTTTTCTGGAGAAGATGAATCGGGAATCCAGTCGCCTTGAGAAGGAGGACGTGCAGGCGGTGGTGGCGGCGGGGTGGACCGAGGAAGCAGTGTACGATGCGATCACCGTGTGCTCTCTGTTCAACTTCTACAACAAGTGGATCGACGCGACCGGCGTGAGCGACATGCCGGCTGCAGCTTATGAGGCATCCGGCCAGCGCCTGGCCGCGTTCGGTTACGTCCCCCAACCTCCTCCTGCGGGCTAAGCGCGTGGCGCCGTCGCCGGAGGGATCGGTGTCTATCTCACCCGTGGTGCCGGTGTGCTGGCGCCGCCCTGATGGAGGGTGAGCGTCGTTGCCCTCCCATCCGGGCCGCGCGTGAAGGTTACCTGCGCCTCCACCACTCGCAGAAAGAAGCTGTTCTCCGATTCGGCGTACAGCGGGAATCGCGGCTGCCCGGTGGCCTGGAGATACATCTGTGAGCCTTCGCGCGTGATGGTGATATGGAACTCGGGCGTGAGTGCGTACTCGCCCACGAGCCCGTCGAGCGATTCAGGGGGAAGCGTTATAGCCACGCGCTCGCGCACCAGCGGGTACGCGTTGTCCAGCAGATGCCGCCCGATGTCGGTGACGTCGGCCGCCGAAGCAGACAACACGATCACCGCCACCCGCCGCACGGGGTCGAACGCGGCGAACGAGCGATGCCCGCCTGTTCCGCCGTCGTGCGAGAAGATCCGCACGCCGCTCTGCGTGGTGGTGCCTATCCAGCCCAGCCCGATGTCAGCGCCGCTGCCGAGGCTGTGCCGCTGCTCGTGCGTCAGCCGCAGCGCCGCCGCGAGCGGCCGGCTCGAAGCGGAGTCCACGTGCGCCGCGATGTTGGCGGCCAGGTAGCGGAGCATGTCCGCCGCGGTGGATCGCAGCGCGCCCGCACCCTGCAGCGACGCGAGATCCCACACGGGCACCACTTGTCCGCCCGCGTTGTGTCCGGCGGCGAGCCGCGCGCTGTCCGCCGCCGTCAGCGTGATCCTCGTGTCGCTCATCCCGAGCGGGCCGAGCACCCGCGTCCGCACGAGCGTCTCGTAGTCCGTTCCCGCGCGCAGCGTGAGCCCGTGTCCGAGCAGGCCCGCGCCGAGGTTCGAGTACTCGAAACGCTCTCCGGGCGCGCGGGCCAGCTGGTGCGCCGCGAGAAACGCGTACAGCTTATCGGCCGTGTAATCGGCGTAGGGGTTCCGGATGTCGCGCGGCGACAGGTTGTTCGGGAGCCGCGGTAACCCCGAGAAGTGAGTCGCGAGATCCACGAGCGTGATCGGGCGCTCGCCGCTCGCGGGCACGCGCGTGCCCGCGGTGAGGAGCTTCGCGACCGGGTCGTCGAGCGCGACTTCGCCGCGCACAACCATGTCCGCGAGGATGGCGCTGGTGAAAGTCTTGGTGATCGAGCCGATCTCGAACAACGTCGCGCTGTCGAGCACGGCCGGACCCGGCGCGCCCGTGCCGTGACTGACGAAGCGCGCTCCCGCCGCATCTAAGATCCCCACGACGACGCCCGGGGTCTTTCCGGATTCGACGCGCTGGCGGAGAATCGCCGCGATCGCCGAGTCGGGTAGCAGCGAGACGGAGGAGCGGATTACGGCGTCAGAGGCGGGAGCGGAAGGTCCGGCGGCGGTCGACGCGCACGCGCCCGGAAGGAGGCAGCTGACGGCGAGAGCGAGCGAGCGGGCGACCGGTCGCACGATCATTTCCGGAAAAGCCAGACGTGATCGTACGCCTCGACCGTGAGCTCGCGCCCCCGCAGGATCCCGGTCCAATCCCGTCCGTCGGACGGCCAGATGAAGCTCACGCTGTCGCCGCTGATCGTAAACCTGCCCTCGAAGGTGTGCGTCGAGAGATGCGTCCAGCCCTGGCGGGCTGGAGCAGGAAACGAGGAATCAACGCGCCCGGAGAGACTCGAACTCCCAACCTTCTGATCCGTAGTCAGATGCTCTATCCAATTGAGCTACGGGCGCTGAAAAACGGTGACTAGTGGCTAGTGACTGGTGACTAGTCACTGCATGGGCGGTACAAGACTCGAACTTGTGACCTCCGCGATGTCAACGTGGCGCTCTAACCAACTGAGCTAACCGCCCCACACCCCCCGACAGAAGCGGC
>JANLGX010000523.1 GCA_024654005.1 Gemmatimonadaceae bacterium
CACAGCTGCGAGCAGGAGGAGGGACAGTGGTGCTATGCGAGCGAGGCCACGCATGAGAGCTCCGCGGAGATGGGATTGTACCGACAATCCTGCGGTCGAGTCGCTACGGTTTCAAGATGTGGGCGGGCGGACATATGACGAAGTTCGTGTTGCCGAATGGATCCGTCACGCCGAAGGTGCGAGCGCCCCACTCCTCGTTCTTCGATGCCGTTCAAATCAGGGACGACGTTCGGGGCAGCCGAAGCGGTCCCCGTGAAGCACGCCGGCGGTACGCGCCGCACCCCAGATGCTGGGGCTCTCCGGCCGCCAAGCGGAGAAGCGGAAAGCAAAGACGTCGTCACGATTCGTGTACCCTCCCTGACGAGCTCCGCCAGGACAGTCCCACGTCACGCCGGTGATGACTTGAACGCGCGCCGTGTCGGCGCTGACCGTCAAATCATGGATCGTCAGCTCATATACGACGCTGTCGCCGGGAAACACCTCACGCGCGCGCAGCACAGTCCGCAGATGTGTTTCGATCGCTGGCCAATTGGCCCCGGTACTCGGGAAACTCATCTTCCATGGCCGCGGAGTCGTATCGATGGCGGCGTCCAGCACATTGTGCGAGAGCTTGGCAATGATGTAAACGAGCAGGGGCCGCCACGCGGCTGAATCCGGCTGTATGTCACCCATGCGTGGACGACTCGCCGCCTGTGCATCGATCGCCTGCTGCGGCATTGCCATTGCCAAGCCGAGGCCGAGACAGAGCCACAATTTCCAACGCGTCTTCGAATCGCGATCACGCCGCACGAGTCCGCCTTGCCTGATGGTTGGACAGCGTGCCAGCCTGATCGTTGACGGATGCCGCGGGAAAGGGCAAACAAGTCGTGCGTCGCACGCGGTGCAGGCCGTGCCAGTCACACTCGTAGCACCAGCTCGACCTGAACCAGGGCATCACCTTCAGCGCGCCGTGCGACTCCACGCGCAGCGTCTCGGCGTCGCAGCAGGGGCAGCGATCACCGTCGGGAAGAATCCAGAGAAATACCACGGTCGCCGCGATCAGCCGGATGACGAACAGTCCGCCGAACAGTCCGATGAAGAGCGCGGCATCCGACATCGCTCAGAGACGCGGCTCCACCGACGCCCAGGGCTCGACGTACGCGACGTCGCTTTTTTGCTGATCGATCACGACTTCAGTGCCGGCCGCGATCGGCTTGCCGTCGAGGCTCTGCGCCTGGACCGAGTGATGATGGCCGTTGAGCGTGTACTCAATTCTGCCGGGCTGCGCCGGAGTGATGTCCTGAACTACGACCGCGATGTGTCCCTGGATCAGCTCCTGCAGCTCGTGCGGATCCTCCAGCGGAGCGCGCAGCGCCCACTTCGCGAGCAACAGAGTCATCCCCGCGTACGCGGCCCCGCCCGAGACCGCGGCGATGATCAGGCGTGCGGGAAAGCCCAACCCGCTGTAGCGGGAGAGCAGGTAGCCGACGGCCCCGAACGCGATCAGCGCCATCCCGAACACGGGAAGGTTGAGCCCTGCGAGCGGGCGCTTGATCTCGTCGGCCGTCCGCTTCTCGACTCCGCGCAGCATCGCAAACACGGCGAGCACGAGGCCCGTGACGAAGGCCGCCGTAAAGAACCAGACCGCGGGCGTCATGGTCATCTGCCCAGATGCGTCCGGAACCACGAGATTGTCTCCGGCCAGGCTGCCGTAGCAGCGGCGAGGTTCTTTCCTTCGCGCCCGTCCTGCTGCCGGAGGAAGCCGTGTCCGGCGCCCTCATAGAAGATCGGCCGATAGGTCTTGCCCAGCGCTTTCATGGCGGAGTCCGCCGGCGGAACCGTGGCATTGACGCGCGCGTCGTCGCTGCCGTACAGCCCGAGCACGGGCGCACGGACCGACGCCAGCCGCGCAGGTGCCGGGGATGTTCCATAATAGACGACCGACGCTCCCAGATCAGGCGAGCGAACCGCGTGCTCGAAGGACACCGTACCGCCCCAGCAGAATCCCACGATTCCGTAGCGCGGCGCCGCCGCGGGCAGAGCCATCGCATGCCGCGCGACCGCGGAGATCTGGCGATGCACGTCGTTCATGTCGAGTGTCTGGATGGCCGCTCTCGCCGCCTGACCGTCGGGATTCTCCGGCGAGCCGGCAATGTTCTTCATGGTGAGCAGGTCCGGCGCAACCGCCAGAAAGCCGTCCGCCGCGAGCTGATCCGCCACGCTGCGGATCCACGGCGAGAGCCCGAAGATCTCGTGCACCACGATCACGACCGGCGCCTTGGTCCTTCGCTCCGGATACACTACCCATGCGCGGACGCTGTCGCCCGGGCCAGTGGAGACGGTGATCCACTCCCCATGGCGCGGAGACGCGGTCAGCTGTGTGGCGGCGTCCGCCGCCCCGGGCGCGTGACCGGCGTGCTCGTCGACGACAGTCTGTGGCGAGCTGACGCACGCTGCGAGAGCAAGCAACGGCAGAGCGAGCTTTGTGATCACGGATTTCATGCGATTCTCTCCTGTAGTTGCGGACGGAGCTGTGATGCAAGAAAGTCGCACACGCGCTGCTCCGCGAAGTATTTCAAGCGCCGGCCATCGCCGGCTATGAACCCCACGTGGCCGCCGCGCGCGGGAAAATCGAGCGTCAACCAGCTGTTTCGGGCCGCGATCTCCCGGACCCGGTCGAACACCTCGGATGGAAGGAAGGGATCGTCCGTCGCGCTCAGCAGCAGCGTGGGCCGCCTGATCCCGTGCAGCCAGCCGATCGAGCTGGACCTCCGGTAATAATCGTCTGCGTCCGCGAAGCCGTGGAGTGGAGCGGTGATGACGTTGTCGAAGTCGTACATCGTTCTGAGCCGCGGCAGCGCGTCCGCCGGCGCGACGTCCGGAAACTGCTCCAGCTTGGCCGCGGCTTTCCGTCGCAGCGAGCGCATGAAGTGCCACTGATACAATCTCGCGAATCCCCGCTGGATCTGGATGGAGGAGCGCGCGAGGTCGAACGGAACCGATACGGCGGCGGCCGCCTTGAGCTGCGGGGGCACGGCCTCTCCGCGCTCGCCGAGGTATTTCAGCAGCACGTTTCCGCCGAGGGAGACGCCGGCCGCGACTATCGCGCGGCCGGGCTCGGCGGCGACGAGCCGGTCGATGACCAGCGCGATGTCGGTCGTCTCGCCGGAGTGGTAGAACCGTCGCGCGCGGTTCATCTCGCCTCCGCACGAGCGGAAGATCAGCAGATCGGCGCCCCATCCGCGGCGATTCGCCTCGTGCAGCAGCCCCTGCGCGTAGTGCGACCGGATCGTCCCCTCGAGTCCGTGCAGGATCACCAGCCGCGGCGAGCCGGGCTCGCCGGCGATGCGGTGCAGCTCGATGAAGTCCCCGTCGGGCGTATCCCACCGCTCCAGCCGCGTCGGCGCGGGCGGCAGCTTCCGCGCGAGCTTGCCCCAGAGAGTCTGGACGTGGCGGTTGCGGAGGGGCCAGGCGGGGGAGAAATCCATTGCGATATAATGGCTGATTTGCGGGCGTCGTTGTATCGGCGCTTCAAATACCTTTACGCTCGAATAGCGCTCTTGGCTCTTGGCTGTTGGCTACTGCGGAACCGCAGCAGCGGAGACAGCAGGGCCAATAGCCAATAGCCAATAGCCAATAGCCAATAGCGCCCTTGAAATTCAAAGTCCTCCTCACCGACGGCATAGACCCCGAAGGCGTCGCGCTCCTCGCGGCCGACCCGCAGCTCGAGGTCGACGAGGTCCCGACGCTGCCCGCCGGCGAGCTCATCGAGCGGATCGGCGAATACGACGCGCTCGTCGGGCGCAGCGCGACCCGCGTGACGCCGGAGCTGCTGCGCGCGGCGAAGAGGATCCGCGTGATCGGACGCGCCGGTGTCGGCGTGGACAACATCGCGATGGACACCGCGACAGAGCTCGGCATCGCGATCATCAACGCGCCGGCCGGCAACACGGTCGCCGTCGCGGAGCTGGTCTTCGGCTCGCTGCTCAGCCTGCTGCGGGCTCTTCCCATGGCCGACCGCACGATGCACGAGGGCGAATGGCGCCGCTCCGAGCTGCTGGGCGGCGAGCTCAAGGGAAGAACGCTCGGCATTATCGGATTGGGCCGCATCGGATCGGAGGTCGCGCGCCGCGCGGCCGCGTTCGAGATGGAGGTCGTCGCCTACGATCCGTATGTGCCCGAGACGCGGTTCCAGGGACTGCGCGTAGGGCGCGCCGACTCGCTCGGTCCGCTGCTCGCGCTGAGCGACGTCGTCACCATTCACACACCGCTCACGGACGAGACGCGGGGAATGATCGGCAAGCGCGAGCTCGACAAGCTCAAGGCGGGAGCGATCGTGCTCAATCTCGCGCGCGGTGGAATCGTCGAGGAGGACGCGCTCGCGGCGGCGTTGCGAAGCGGCAGACTCGCGGGCGCGGCGCTGGACGTGTTCTCCAGGGAGCCGCTGCCGGCGGACGATCCGCTGCGCTCGGCGCCGAATCTTTTTTTGACGCCGCACATCGGCGCCTCCACGATAGAGGCGCAGCGCAATGTGGCGCGCGACGTCTGCGCCGCCGTGCGCGAGACGCTGCTCGGCGGCGAGCTGTCGCGCTCGATCAACATCGCGGCCGTCGAAGGAGTGCGGTGGGAGGAGCTGAAGCCGGCGCTCCGGCTGAGCGAGCGGGCCGCTGCCGTAGGGCGGGCGATTCTTGCCACGCAGGGAAATCGCGCGGTGCAGCGCGTATCGGTTCGCGCAGGCGCCGCGCACCTGGGCGCGAGCGAAGCGCTGCTTGCCGCCGCCGCGGTCGGAGTGCTGGAAGGAGTCGTCGAAGGCGACAGGCTGAACGTGATCAACGCCCGCACGCTCGCCGCGCAGCGCGGCATCGAGCTGTCGTCGCTGGAATCCGCGCCCGGCACGGCGGACGACGTCGTCGAGATCCGGATCTCGGCGGGAATGCAGGAGATCGCGGTGGCCGGGACCGCGTCGCCGACGGCGCCGGTGCGGCTCACGCGGATCGGCGCTTTTCACGTGGACGTGCAGCCGCGCGGAACGCTGCTGATCCTCACCAACGAAGACGTTCCCGGCGTCATCGGGCGCGTGGGAACGGTGCTCGGCGAGGCGCGGATCAACATCGCGGAGTACCACCAGGCGCGGCTCGCCGAAGGGGGCGACGCGCTCGCTGCGGTGTCGGTGGACGGGGCGGTGAGCGACGAGGTTCAGGCAGCGCTGCTGCAGATCCCCGGCGTTCGCACCGCGACGGTTGTGACCTTCAATAGATAGTGAGTCACATCACTGGCGCGATAGCGACGCGGTAGTGCCACAATTCTCTTCCGTCATACTAGACGTCGATTCGACGCTCTCCGGAATCGAGGGAATCGACTGGATCGCCGCGCGCCGCGACGCGAAGGTCGCGGAGCAGATCGCGCGGTTGACCGCGGAGGCGATGACGGGAAAGCGCGCGCTTTCCGAGGTGTACGGCGCGCGGCTGGAAATGGTGAAGCCGAGGGCCCAGGAGCTGGTCGCGCTCGCCCGGGCGTATTGGGACAACGTGGCGCCGGGAGCGCAGACGGCCATCGCGCGAATGCTCGCGGCCGGGGTCCGGATAGATGTCGTGAGCAGCGGGTTTCAAGCTGCCGTCTCGCCCTTCGCGGCGCGGCTCGGCTTGCCGGAGGAGCGGGTGCATGCGGTACGGGTGGACTTCGACGCGCGCGGGGATTTTTCGTCGTTCGACGCGACCGCGCCGCTCGTCGTGCAGGGTGGGAAACGGCGCGTTGCCGAAGCGCTCGGATTGAAGCGGCCGGTGCTCGCGGTGGGTGACGGCATTACCGACGCCGAGATCCGGCCCGTGGCCGATGCGTTCGCGGCGTTCACCGGCTTCGTGCGCCGCGAGCCCGTGGTTGCGATTGCAGATTTCACCGTCGCCTCTTTCGCCGAGCTCGAGCGACTCGTGCTCGCTCCCGAGGAATCAGCGTGAGCTACTCGTTCGGAAAGTTTTTCGTGCCCGGGCCCACCGACGTGCGCCCGGACGTCCTGGCCGCCATGGCACAGCCGATGATCGCGCACCGCGGCCCCGAGTTCGAGGCGATGTTCGCGCGAATCCAGGAGCGATTGCGCCTCGTCTTCCGCACTGAGCGTCCCGTGTACGTGAGCTCGTCGTCCGCCACCGGCTTGATGGAGGCGGCGGTGAGATGCGCGCCCGCCGGCCGCATCCTGGCGCTCGTCAACGGCGGGTTCTCCGAGCGGTTCGCGAAGATAGCGGACATGTGCGGGCGCGAGTGTGACCGCTACGAAGTGCCGGCCGGGAGCGCGCACGATCCCGCCGAGCTGGGCAGGAGGTTGGCCGGAAAGAAATACGCCGCGATCACGGTGGTGCACTCCGAGACGTCGACCGGCGTGCTGAACGACGTGCGCGCGATGAGCGACGTCGCGCACGAGCACGGCGCGCTCTGTCTGATCGACAGCGTATCGGGGCTGGGCGGCACGCCGCTCGAGTTCGACGAATGGAAGTGCGACTACGTGCTGACGGGCTCGCAGAAAGCACTGGCGCTCCCACCCGGTCTCGCGTTCGCCGCGGCCTCGATGGAGTTCGTGCGCACCGCGAAGGAGGCGACTGGACGCGGTGTCTACTTCGACATCGGGGAGTTCGACGACTTCGCCGCGAAGAATCAGACTCCGAACACCCCGGCGGTCTCGCTGTTGTATGCCGCGGACGCGCAGCTCCAGGCGATCGTGGCGGAGGGGATCGAGGCGCGCTGGGCGCGGCACGCCGCGATGCAGCAGGAAGTCGTGGAATGGGCGGGGCGCCTCGAGCATCGCGGGATCGCCATCGTCGCGAAGCCCGGCGAGCGCTCGCCGACGGTCTCCGCGATCCGGCTGCCGCGGGGGACCACCCCTCGCGGGTTCATTACGGAGGTGCGACGGAGCGGATACACGCTGGGCGCCGGCTACGGCGCGCTGCGCGAAACGACGTTTCGCATCGGCCACATGGGGGATCACACCGTCGCGACGGTGCGTGGCTGCCTGGCGGCGTGCGAAGAGACGCTCCGCTCTTCCTCAGTCCGCACTTAATCGCCGATCCGCAATGGCCGTTGGTCCTGAGGCCGCAAATCCTCAACCCGAAGTCGCACTGCTGGCGAACCCTGGTTGACTTTATGGCACCAAGTACTTTATTCTACGGGGAGACCTCACCCCGGATACCATGACCAAGCGCATTTTCGCCATCGCCTTCATCTTCGCAGTCACGGCCGCCGCCTGGCTGCTGCTCGGCGCCACGATCTTCGAGCGCACTCAATCCTCCGACCGACACCTCCGGGGCCGGGTGGGATCCACCTGGGGAACCGCGCAGGCGCAGCAGGCCCCGACCGCGTTCATCGAGCGGATCGAAGAGCGCGTGCTCGACGCTCCCCGCCAGCCGCCCACCGGCGCGCGCCGCGACGTCACCGGTCCGACGACTGCGACCGACCCGCGATCGGAGATGGTTCGCGTGCGAGTGCCGCTCGCGCTCGATCAGACGCGGGCGACCGTCGCGTTCGACCTCGATCACCGGCAGAAAGGGCTGCTCTGGTATAGCACGTACGGCGTTTCATTCGCTGGAACCTTTCGCTTCAGAAACACCACCGAGTTGGAAGCCGTGATTCTGGAGTTCCGGCTGCCGGCTTCGCAGGCGATCTACGACGGGCTCCAAGTCACGGTGGACGGCCAACCGGCGACATACACGATGCGGGACCAGGCGATTGCCGTCCCCGCGCGAGTGCCGCTCGGCGGAACTGTTGCTCTCGGCGTGTCGTATCGCTCCCAGGGCCTCGACGAGTGGCGGTACGCGCTCGGAACCGACGTGGCGGAAGTTCGCGACTTCGACCTCGCCATGAAAACGGACTTCGAGGACATCGATTTCCCCGAGAGCACCCTGTCGCCGACCGAGAAACGCGAAGCCGGGGACGGCTGGGAGCTCCGGTGGCGCTACACGAATCTCCTATCCGGATTCCAGATCGGGATGGACATGCCCGAGAAGCTCCAGCCCGGCCCCCTCGCGGGTGAGATCTCGCTGTTCGCGCCGGTCTCGCTGCTCTTCTTCTTCGCGGTCATCTTCCTCATCACCACGATCCGGAAGATCGACATTCACCCGATGAACTATCTGTTCCTCGCGGCCGCATTTTTCTCCTTCCACCTGCTGCTGGCGTACCTGGTGGATCACGTGTCCATCCACGTCGCGTTCCTCGTCGCTTCGGTGGTGTCGATCTTCCTCGTGGTCAGCTACCTCCGCCTGGCAGTCGGCCCCCAGTTCGCGTTCCGGGAGGCGGCGCTGGCGCAGTTCATCTATCTGGTGCTCTTCTCGTACGCGTTCTTCTTCAAGGGATTCACCGGGCTGGCCATCACCATCGGCTCGATAATCACGCTGTTCGTGGCCATGCAGCTCACCGGCCGGATTCGCTGGAGCGAGGTGTTCGCCGACAGCGCCGCGGTGAAGCGGAGGTAAGCGCCGGGAACGGTTGCGCGGCCTCGTCCGGGGCTGCACCTTCGCTCGGTGTTCTCGCTGCGGACGCTGACCTGTTTCCTCTTCGTGTTCGGCGGCGTCGGCCCCATCCCGCAGGTGTAGTCATGACGCTCCCCGCTCCGTTCGAGCCCATCGACATTCGTCTGACCACGTGGATGGCTCGCCATGGCATCACGCTCACGCGAATCGCGATGGGCGTGGTCTTTCTCTGGTTTGGCGCGATCAAGTTCGTGCCGGGCTGGAGCCCGGCGGCGGATCTTGCCGCGCGGACCATCGAGCGGATTACCTTCGGAATCATCACGCCGGAAATCGGATTGCCGCTGCTCGCCGCGTGGGAGTCGCTGATCGGAATAGGCCTGCTGTCGGGACGGTTCCTGCGGGCGACCCTGCTGCTGCTGTTCGTGCAGATGCCGGGCACCATGCTGCCGCTCGTTCTGTTTCCGTCAGAGACGTTCACCGCGTTTCCGCATTCGCCGACGATGGAAGGTCAGTACATCATCAAGAATCTCGTGTTGATCGCGGCGGCGATCGTGGTCGGCGCGACAGTGCGCGGTGGCGAGCTGCGGGCGGAGCCCACCCGCCGCTCGAGCCCGTAGTGTGAGTGCCAATCGCAACGGAGATATGATGACTCGTAGAAATGTCGGTGTTCTGCTCGCTGGCCTGGTCTTGTGCGCCGCTGATCTGAGCGGCCAGGCGGCGACCGCGGGAGCGGTTCCGGATCTCACCGTGCTCGTGGCTCGAGAGGGCAGCGAGCTCGTGGGCGTCGTGGACCGGTTCAATACCGACCTGGCGTCCATCAGGCGCAGATACGACGCGACATCGTCGCCCGACCAGCGCCGCAGGATGCGCGAATTCTATTCCGGCTGGAGCGGCGAGCTCCGCCGGATCGAGTTCGACCGGCTGAGTCAGGAAGGCAAGGCGGACTACGTTCTCCTCGCCAATTACCTCAGGCATCAGCTCGATCTTCTCGGGCGGCAGGACACACAGCGTACCGAAACGGCCGCATTGCTCCCCTTCGCCGACCGGCTGCTCGCGCTGCAGGACGCGCGGCGGAACCTCACCACTCCGGATGCCCGAGCGGCGGCCGCGACGCTCGCGGAGATCGCGCGCCAGATCGACACCCTTCGCGCGCGTTTCGAGACGCCGACATCGCGCGGTGATACTTCGGCGGCGGCGCCGACGAGAGCGCGGGTGCCTGCTCCCGCGGTGTCCAAGACCGTCGCGAACCGCGCGGCGGAGAACATCGACCAGATCAGCCGGGTGATGCAGAACTGGTACGAGTACTACGACGGGTACGATCCGCTCTTCAGCTGGTGGGTGAAGGATCCCTACAAGCGGCTGGACGAATCATTGAAGCGGTACGCGCGCACACTGCGGGAGCGCGTGCTGGGATTCAAGCCGCAGCCGCCGACGGGCCCGACGGGTCCGTCGGGCGGGCGTACAGCGAACGCGACGAGCGCCAACGACGGACCGATCGTCGGCGACCCGATCGGCGCGCAGGGTCTGCGGGAGGATCTGGCGCACGAGATGATTCCGTACACGCCGCAGGAGCTGATCGCGATCGCCGAGCGCGAGTACGCGTTCAGCCTGAGCGAGATGAAGAAGGCCGCGCGCGAGATGGGCTTCGGCGACGACTGGAAGAGCGCCGTCGAGAAGGTGAAGAACAGCTACGTGGAGCCCGGCCAACAGCCGGATCTGATCCGCGATCTCGCGCGGGAAGCCGAGGCGTTCTTCGACCGGCACGACTGGGTGACGATTCCGCCGCTGGCGCGGGAAGACTGGCGGATGGAGATGATGAGCCCCGAGCGGCAGCGCGTCGCGCCGTTCTTCCTCGGCGGCGAGTCCATCATCGTCTCGTACCCGACGGCCGACATGACGGCGGAAGAGAAGATGATGAGCTTGCGCGGCAACAATCCGCACTTCTCCCGCGCGGTCGTATTTCACGAGCTGAATCCCGGCCATCACCTCCAGGGCTTCATGTCGGCGCGGTACAACCCGCACCGGCGGCTGTTCAACACTCCGTTCTGGGGCGAGGGTCAGGCGCTGTACTGGGAGATGTTCCTCTGGGACCACGGCTTTCAGCAGAAGCCCGAGGATCGCGTCGGCGCGCTGTTCTGGCGGATGCACCGGAGCGCGCGGATCATGTTCTCCTTGCGATTCCATCTCGGGCAGCTCACACCCGAGCAGGCGATCCAGTTCCTGGTGGACACGGTGGCGTTCGAGCGGGCGAACGCCGAGGGGGAGGTGCGGCGCTCGTTCAGCGGCCAGTATTCGCCGTTGTACCAGATCGCGTACATGATCGGCGGGCTCCAGCTCCGCGCGCTGCACGCCGAGCTGGTCGATTCCGGCAAGATGACCGAGCGGCAGTTCCACGATGCCGTATTGCAGGGCGGCCCGATGCCGATCGCGATGGTCCGCGCGCGATTGGCCGTGATTTCGCTCACGCGCGACGGTCCGCAACCGTGGCGGTTCGCGGAAAGCCTGCCGCCGCCAGTTCCCTTCGGACCCCGGTAACATGCGACTTCGAGCGGTCGTCACGGCGGTTGTCGCGCTGGCGCTCTGCGGGTGCAGCGGAGCTCGCACCCAGCCGGAAGCGCTCATTCCACCAGAGGTTCAATTCGTGTCGCGGGCCGAGTGGGGCGCGCGGCCGCCCGTGTGCCCGCGCATCGGCAGCACGGGCGGC
>JANLGX010000001.1 GCA_024654005.1 Gemmatimonadaceae bacterium
GTCACCTCAGCGACACGGGCAACAGCACAGGCGGCACAGCAGGGCGGTACGAGGTCGGGCCTGCTCTCCATATTCCTCACACGAAAAAGCGCCCGTCCCCACTCGCTGGGTAACGGGCGCATCTACGCACTGGTGCGCGTTCAGCCTATTCGGTTGTGCCTAGTCTACTACGATTCGGGCTCCTTCGTCACCCGCTCTGTGGCTATGAGGACGTCATGTGGGAGCGGGACTCCCTCAGCCTTACAGATGTTGCACGTCATTTTCGCCAGCCGTAGATCCTCAGTCGTGTACAGGATCTCTCCGCCGTCTAAATGCCACCCGTGCCGGGTACAGGTGGCATCGACGATGCGGATGTTCCGGGCACTCACACCTTCTTCGTCACTTGGCAGGCGGGGCACAGTCGTTCCGGGCCGAAGCGCGTACGGCCGGAGCGTGCGATTTCCCGCTGCGCCTCGTAGTGTTGATCCTCTTCCACCTTAGAACAGAAGGCGTGCCGGTCGTGTGATGGGCAAACGAGGCAGAACTCGCAACAGTGGGTGTTGTGGAGTGACGTGAGATGGCCGCAGTAACACCGCTCGGCCCCGAGGAAGGCGATTTCATCCTCTCGCAGCATCTACACCTTCACCTCGGCGGCGCAATCTCTGTCATTCTCACATGGAGATCGGCCATCAGTCCGTCCATGAGCCGTCGAAAACGCCTCTCCTTCAGTTCTTCGACTGGAACGCCAGTCGTGATGCTCTCGGCCTCGAACACAGCGTCATCGTACGCGCGGCCCGGTGGATCACACCACAGCGGGCAGGTGATCTCGTGGAACGGGTGGTCCGGGCAGCAGTCTAAGCCTTCCATCTACACCTTCTCCATCACTCCATCCACCCAGGCCGTGGACTCAAGTAGCCAGTAGGGATGCGCGAACGAATCGGACGCGGCGACGTATTGTGGCGGGAAGTGCTCAACCATGAGGGTCGCACCGCGCGCGGCCAATTCTTCGGCATTCTTCTTCTCAGCCGCGGCAATGAGTCCCGGCGTCGGCTCCCACATCAACCGCATATACGCCACTAACTGTCTCACACCTTCTCCCGGCTTCCCTGATAGCCGATGTTGCCCAGCGCATCTTCGGCGGTCGGATACTGGTCGGTGCATCCCCGCCCGTGGCAGGCCACAGCATAGAACCCACCAGTTGCGTTGTCCGCGTTGGTGAGGTGCCAGTGGCTGCGATCTTCATCCGCTTGTGCCTCTGCCGCGTTGCAGGCATCGACGATGAATTGAGCGAGTTCGTAATTACCATCTTGGATCTGGAAGAATACGCCCCCGTCGTCTGTTCGGATGAATAAGCCTGCGACTGAGTCCGTCCAGCTCCACGTTCTCATACCTCGACCTCGCTCCCCTGATAGTCGATGTACGCCTTGTCCTTGTTCGGATGGAGGCTGATCTTGATGCAGAGCTGCCTCAGCGCGGGGCCGGCGTTGAGGCGGGATGCTTCGGCCTCGATAGCCGCCTGCGCTGCCAGCTTCACGCGCTCGGCAATCGGCGCTCTCATCAGATTCCGGCCTTCCGCCGCCATTCGAGATATTCGCCGATAGCCGCGGCCTGTTCTCGCTGCGCCTCAGCGATCTCGCCCAATGCGCCAGCGATCTCGCTCATCCCGTCTTTCATCACCAACCCGAACGCCTCGATCGCCCCCATCGGCGTCGATGCGCCTGCGTTACCGAGGTTGCGAATCTGGTACGCAATCCCCGCAAGCGCCATCGGGATATCTTCCGGGTCTTCGTAGCTCATCGGCCCATCACCATGCGCCCTCCCGGCAGCCGTACGGGCTTGTACTCGATCCACTGACTCATCCCGAGGTGAGCATAACGCATCTCGTCCATCGCGTCGGCGTGGTGTTTGATCGGCCTTTCCCCTGCATACTCGACTTTCGTGGCCTTGTCCGTCGTCGTCGTGTTCCGGTAGTCGCGAAACTCGTTGTCGTGGTTCACGCACGACTCGTGGATGGTCATCGCGTTATCGTTGAGGTAGCGCCCGCACGTCCTGATCCCCTCGTCGATGTCTGTGTTTGCCTTGATCACGGCAATCCCGTACCGCCTGAGGTGCGATTCAAGCGTCGCAAGCAAGGTTGGTTCGTCCGGGGGGGCGTAGACGCGAATCTTGCCGTTGCGCGGCTGGCCTGCAACCTGCCACTGCCTGACGATCCACGCCTCTATCATGTCGTCCGTCGCGTGTTGCTCGTAAAACTCGGCAAACAGATGTCGCCGACCTGACGAACGCTCGCCCCAAACACCCATCGCAGTCGGATGCACACCGCCGGGGTCAACGCCGATCGCGATCTTCTGGCAGTCCTTCAGCGCGCACGGGTGCGCCGGCACACGATGGCGGCCAGGCGGGTTCTCGTACTGCGGGTAAACGTAGGTATCGTCGCCTTGCAGGGCCTCGCGGTCCGTGCGCGGTGCGAATTGCCAGATCGCTGCCTGCCTGCCGAACGACGCTGCCTGTTTCTCCAACCACGCTTCATCGCGTCCAGGCCGCTGATCGAATGGCGCGAAGAACGCCCGCATCACTTGACCTGACTGCGAGGTGACAATACCTGCCTTCGCGTTGTTATAGACCTGCGCGGCGTAGTTCGGCCCGCGACCGCGGGTGATGATGTGACACGATCCGTGCGGCGCGATCGTGCTCTGGATAGCGGCCCACATTTCTTCGGACGGCCAGCGCGCAAACTCATCCAAGTGGGCGTGTGTACACGTCTGGTCGATTGAGATGCTGCGCCCGGTGTTGTAGGCGATGATCCGGCGTTTGTCGCTTTCGCCGGCGTAGAGCTTGACCGAGCGGGAGTTGTCGGCCCCTGCTTCGTCATCGACGATCGGCAACCGCATCCACTCCGGCAGATGGTCGAGCCCATACTTAACCCACTCGAAGATGTCCCGCGCCGAGTCGCCAGAGTAGCTGAACAGGTGGACCCTAGCGTTCGGATGTCCAAAACGCGCTACCCAGCCATCATAGGCACAGGCCAGCTCCGAGAAGCCGAGCTTGCCTGCCTTGAGAGCGAAGATCCACGGCTCGCGCTCCATGAGGTCGGCAAGGTCCGCCTGGCCGCGCCAGACGGTCGCGAAGGATCGTTCCGCGCCAGTCTCGCGATTCTTGAATCGCCAATAGTGAAGGAAGTGTTGGAAGGACTGTGAGCAGAGCGCCAGTTCTTGCGCCTGATCGGCGGTCAGCGCCTCTTTGGTGATGGCGATTGCCGTCTTACTCGACGGCGGGCTTACGAGGAGTGCCAGGTTCGACATGAACCTCCGTCGTCACGCTGCCAGAATGCTCGACCTTGTCGGTGACCTTGCCAGCGATACGGTTCACGACCTCTTGAATCGCCCGGATGTCCGGTGGGCGTTGGTAGACCCGCCGCACACCGTCACCGATGCGCTCCTCCACAAAGATGCCTACCACGAGATCATCAAGTGCTGGCCCAATCTTCGGCGCCAGGGCCTCGATGTCGGCTTTGATGCGCTCGATGGAGCCGGCGAGCAGCACGGCCTTCTTCTTGCGCCCAGAACCAGGCCGGGCACCACCGGTATTAGGGCGAGCGCCGCCGTGTTTACCCTTCGCTGGTTTCTCCGTTGCCGATTTCACCATCGCGATTCTACCACGTATAGCGCCCCGCACGCCTTTTGTTACGCTTTTGCAATGTCTGCCCTCTTGCAATCTGTATGCACCCGTACTAACATGCACCTACAACAGATGAGCCGGCGCGATGGTTGCACATCCGCCGGCGTGAGACACAGGAGTTGGCCCATGTCTGCCTTCAATGTAAACGACGATCACATCCGGTATCTACTCCGCGCGAAGTACAAGTACAGCGCCAACCACGAGTACCGCAATCGCACTATCGAAGACTGGCGCGCTGATGGCGTCATGCTCCGCAACGCGAACGTACAGAGCGTCAACTTTCGGTACGGCTACGAGGGCTCAGGCTCGGCCGACACGATGTGCGGCCCGATGGTGACGGACTTCGATGTCCAGTTGTCGGACCTTCTCGACGCCCCGTGCGCGGTGCCGCAGACGTTCAGCGCGATCCACTGCATGGAGTACCAGTGCTGTGAGACTCCCGACTGGCGCGAGACTCCTGCATTCGAGTGGCTGCAAGACCTCAAGGAGTCAGCCGCGCGCCGCATGGACGGCTACGAGGATGCCGACTGGGAGATTGACCCCGACAAGCAGCCGCGCCAGGTTCGCAATATCCGCCGCTTGGTCTAATCCTCGGACGCTTGCCCGTCGTGTGCGGGTAGGCGCTCGGCGATTAGCCCGAGACTAGCAGGAGAGAGGAGCATCATGGAGACCACCGTACGCGCACAGCACACACCGGGACCGTGGTACGTCGGCGACGTTATGGAGATTCTAGCGGGCGATCCCGCTCAGCCCGATCTTGTCGCAGAGATGCCCGACGACGACCCACAAAGCCTCGCCGACGCCCGCCTCATCGCAGCCGCCCCGGCCCTGCTGGCGGCGCTGGGAGGACTCACGCAGATCGGCACAACCCCCGATGGTGGCATCATCGTCGGTCCGCAAGGCTGGCAGATCGCCCGCGCCGCCATCCGACAGGCTCGCGGCGATGACTGACCGAGAGGAAGATCACATGACTTGCAAGACCTGCGGCAACGGACCCAGCATGGACGCCGAACGCTACGCAGCGCACATGCTCAACTATCACGGCATCGCCACCGCGCCTTGCGGATGCACCTACAACGCGCCCCGCTGTTCAGACGGTCAACGCCTGTTCGTCGCTGCGTTCCACGAACGGCGCGCAACCGATCGCACAATCGCCCTCATGGCGAAGGGAGCGCGAGACGCATTCGAGGCAGCAATCAACACCGAAGATCGCTGGATGGCGCACTACCGCAACGAGAACACGATCCCCGCCTCGCAGATCGTCGCCACGTTCAACGAATACATGGGAAATGACGATGACTGACCCGAAGGGCATCTGGACCATCCGGGGCGTGCCGCGCTCCGTACGCCTCTGGTATCACACCCAGGCCGTAGCCCGCGGCCTCACCATCGCCGAGTACCTCGCCGTACTCGTCAAAGAGAAGGAGACAGAGAAGTGACAACCGAAACAACCACGAGCATCTACGCGCACACGAAATCAGGCGAGCAATTCGTAGTCGTCAACATCAATGGCGAGCGCGCCCTGTTGGGCCCGGTGCCTGTTATTGACGACAAGGCATGCGATCCGCTCACGTGCGAACCGCTCACCGCCGAGATGGGCCGAGACTGGCTAGACAATCTTGATTCCGAGGGACGGTGGGAAGCGTTCGAAGACGGTAAAGCATTCACCGAATCGGACGACTGGGCCTTTATCACGCTGCTCACCTAGCACGCCCCCAGCGCCCCGCACGCGCCCGTCACGCCTCGGTACCACTCCGGGGCGTGTCTGCGGCCAGTGCCTTGATCGCGGCTGTTAGTTCAGCGTTGAACCTGTCATAGGCATCGCATTCGACGCGCTCCTGCTCCGTCCAGCCCTCCAGATCGGCGAGATGATTGATGCCGTCAATCCCGCCCCGTGCCCGCTCCAGCCGTATCAGGGCGTCGATGGCGGTGTCGATCGGCTGCTCTTCCACAGGTGTTCGCCGCAGAGATGCCGCCGGATCAACAGCCACAATTTCACCCCATACAGCCTCTCGCGCCCGTGCGCTCGCTTCGTCCGGCGTCATTCTCGCTGTCCTTTCACGTAAATGCTCCAGTAGCAACGCGAGCACCATTGGTAGCAACCAGAAGGCGCACGGTAAAGACGGTGGCCGATCAGACGGCAGAGCCACGGCGCTCTCATCACTCCTCCAATCGTTCGACGCTCACAGTAATGCCGAAAATCTCTTGGAGGCACTCGCCGCAGACATCGCCGTCGTGCGGAGGTACGAGTAGGCCCCAGCCAGTGTGTTCACGCTGTTCGTACACGCGCTCGTGACCACGCTTGCACGTCGCCACCCTGCGCTCGACGATCCGATCACGTACCAGATACAGATTATCTCCCGTCATAGCCTCACCAGCGTCACGTAGACCCCCTCGTCTGTCCGGTGCGCGACCCGCGTCAGCCGATACTCCGGTTCCAGCCCCTTGTCATCCTCTACCAGACCGAGATACGTCGTGTTGTTCGTCTGGAGCCCGTTGTTCGGGGCCATGCAGAGGATATCGGTCAGGGCCTTGAGGTTGGCGCCCAGGTTCTGTTCGTCCGGCGCGTTGCCGCAGTACCGCCACTCGTAGATGATCCGCGCCCGCTTCCACGGCACACCAAATAGTTCCCCGTGGGTTTCGGCCGCATGGATCGCCGAGTGAACAGCCCACTGGACATAGACGCGCTCGCTGTACGCCTGCTTCGCCTTGACCTTCTCGGTCCAGTGCGGCGGCACCCTGCGCTTCTTGCCGCTCCTGTCCGTCCGCCACGTCTTCGGGTTCGAGTGCAGCTCGGGCGGCGGCAACGGACAGAGGAAGGCTATCGTGTCGCTCACCTCGCCTCCCTGCGCTGAAGTGCCGCCGTCAGCTCGGTTTCAGCAGCGGCGAGTTCGTCGCGCACGTTTCCGTAGACCTCAGCTACATATCGCGGACAATCTTCAAACTCAAGGATTGAATTGGGATCGTTCTTGCCGAAGCAGTACCGCAGCGCCTCCACCTTCGCGGTCCATTCCAGCACGTCGAGGGCGACAAGAACACGGCGGCGCGCTTCTACGCCCTCTAGTTCGCCGCTATCGTCGAAGTGCAGCACGTACTCATCGATCCGCTGTTCTGCCGCCTCCCGTGCCGCCTGAAGCCCGCCCTGCTCGCTCATGTCGTTTCCTCCAATGTGCGCCTAGCTTTCGCCAAGCCAGCGCGATCGCCGTGCAGCGCGAACGCGATCGTTAGGCCGTCCTTGATGAGTCGGGTGTCATCGAAGCACAGACGGCAGGACACGCACTGAACGCCGCGCGTCGTCTGTTCCGGGCAAGGGATGAGCGTTACCTGATCTCGTTCGTACCGTTTACGTTCTCGGTGCTCATCGACGACGAGCGCCGCCGCATAGCCACGGCTGCGCGCTTCGGCGACTTGCTCAGGCCGTTCACACGATGCCAGCACCGAGACGTTTCCCCATGCGGAGCGATCAACGGTGCGCCATGCATGGGTGTAGGTCCACACGCGCTTGCCGCCGCGCCCCTCAAATCGCTCAGCCGCAGCCGCCACGACCTGCGCGGTTTCGTCAGTCGCGCAATCGCCGACGACATGCAATCGTAGGTCACGGCTGCCGGTAAGGCGGTCGATCGCTTCGGCCTCCTGATGCGCGACATCTAACGCCGTCAAGGCGAGCGCGCGTCGATTCAGTCGCTTGGTCGTCACCATCGCCAGCGGGCCGTGTTCCGCATAGCAGCCAGCGCCCTTGAATGCGCACGTCGCCGGACACGTCACCTGCGCCACGTACGTTGCCGAGACGGGGCCGAGCTTGATCCCCTCGGTTACTTCCTTCGCGAACACCGCTGGCCCAATGTCAGGCCCGCGATTAATGACACGCGGCTGGACGGCTACACGATGGACATCACTCTTGTACGCCCGCTCGTGCTCTGTCCAAGTGATTCTCTGCACCGTCATCTGTTCTCCTCGCCGTGCTTGTGCGCCTGCCACACCTGGGGGGTGGTCACAGGAGCCTCAATTGCCATCGGCAGACCTTGTGCGCCTCTACGAACGGCCGCATCCGCTCGTCGAGTCCGCCCATCTGAAACATCACCTTCGTATCGTATTCTGGGTCGTCGAGGTCGTCGTCCATGTGCGCCTCGGTTGCCCAAACAACGCCACAGTCGATGCAGTGGAGCTGCACGGGGTACCCTTCGTTGGAACCATTCGGCCCGACCAACTCGGCCCAGAGGTCCCAGTCCGCGAGCAGATCGGATCGCGTCCACATCTCAACCGATTCCGGCCGCTTGAGCGTCGTGAACTCAGCCCAGCGGTCCGGCGGCACCTGCTCCATCCGCCACCTCGGCGTGTCCATCGCTTCCGGCAACGGCATCAGCATCATGGACAGCCCTCCATCAGCCGGGCGAGGTCGGCGCGGACATCAGGAGCGAAGCCGCACCCTGCTTCATGCTGATCGGCCCGCTCCTGAGAAAACGCCTCGTACACCGCGCCTATATGCTCCTCCCATCGCCCCGCGAGCCGGCATACGGCTGCGTAGCGAGTGAGGGCGGTGTGGATACGCTGGTATGCCTCTTGACTCGTACTATCATCGTCATCAAGAACATCCACATATCCAATGATGCCGACTAGTACCGCGTCCCGCGCCCGCTGCTCCGCCTTCGCGATGTCGTCTGATAAGCTCATCGGGCCTCCTCATGCGTCGCCGACATCGCCTTACGACCAAGATCGCGCCACGCTTCTTCCCCGCGCAACAAAGCCACGATCTCGTGCCAGCCGAAGCCGCCGCGCTCCGCGACCCGTTCAAGGTCTTGGTCGTAACGATGACCTGATGAGCCACCGTAGACCTTGAAGCATTCCTCAGCGATCCACCACGGGATCGTCTGACCACGCGAGCCAAGCACTGGGAACTGACGATCGCTCATCCTCGCACCCCCAGTGCATCTATCGCGGCGAGAGCGGCGCTGATGGTGTTCTCCGTGGCACGCTTAAGATCACGCTGCATGAGTGTGCTGGATTCATGGGTAATCGCGCCCATCGCTACCCCCAGCGCCTCCCGTGCCTGCTGGAGCGCGGCATTCGTGGCGTCGCGTTCGAGGTTGCGCCTCAACATGTCCGCCTCGAAGTCCTTGACGCGCCGCGCATCCTCGGCGTCGTGCCGGCGGGCACGCTCCTCCATGTCTCCGATAATGCTCTCGACGTCATGGTTGCAGCCCGAGCAGCCGCCTCGGAGGTCGTGGAGCACATGCGAGCACTGGTCAATCGGTTTGTACTTCGGCTCGCTCATCCCTGGCTCCTCTCTGTGCCCGCCCTCGCAGACGTCGCCGACGTAGTGCGTGATTTGCTGCTCGCTCATCCCTGCTCTCCCTTCTGCGTCGCCCTCTCTGACGTAGCCGCATAGAGCGGACACTCCGGCTCGCAGCACCATTTCGGATAGATCGGTTTCGCCATGAGCGGCAGAAACCTATTGTGAACCTCCTTGTACCAGCGGCAGTCGGGATGATGCACATGCACACGATGCGGCGGTGGCCCGAGCGGATCATCGTTCACTTCGCCCCTCCCTCTCCCTTCGCCAGAACCTGCGCCACCAGCGCCTCGGCGGCGGCGAGTGTCGTGTCCAGCACCTCCTGTCGGTCCTCAGGGCACGTCGAGTTAACCTCCCGCAGCGCCTTCGCCACTTCCTGCGCCACGACGAGCATCGCGGCATGGGCAGCGGCTTCAATCTCAGCATCGGTGCGTGTTCGGATCGCATCCGGGTCTTTGCGATACCTTTTCGCCAGTGCGTACATTCGCGCACCGTGCCTGCTCGTCACATCTTGTAGAGCATCCACGATCGGCCCCACGCTGGCGCGCAGGCGTTCGTACTCTTCGTCGGTGGTCATGGGTTCACCTCTTCGATCGTGATGCGGCAGCGGTCGATGCCTTCGCCGCACGCACGGGCGATGCCGGCTTCGGAGAGGTCGATGTGGTTGGCTCCGCAGCCGGGGCAATAATCCTGGCGGATGGCGGTGATGCACCCAATCGCGCCACACACTCGGAGCACAGTGCCACAGGGCCAACTATCAGCTTGCGCGGGGCCAACTGCCACGATCTCCACGTCACCTGAACTGTAGACTCCAGTTCCACAACCGAGAGGTTGGCCGTTGTAGCTTTCCCCGTACCTAGTGGCTTCTCCATCGATCACTCCTTCGGCGCAGGCGTCGCAGCCAGCGGGCAACTGTGTTCGTGATGCCAACTGTCCTTCGCCCAGTCCTGCCCCCACGCCAGCCTGCGTTCGCGCTTCTTGCAGCACAAACACCCGACCTGCCCACTCGGCGGCGCAGGCGTCGCAGCCAGCGGGCACGGCGGAGCGTGTAGTTTCTCGCCGCCACGCAGCACCGTCATCACCGCGTCCCGATCCGGCGGGCACGAACACTCGACCTGCCCACTCGGCGGCTCGCCGGTGTTCATCCCCGCTCCGCCCAGGTGCGGCCCGCCGGTTCGGATCTGCCGGTTGATCTCGTCCATCTCCAGATCCGACATCCCACGCAGTGTCACCCAACAGCGGGCCACCGGCGTACAGCCGCAGTCCGGAAAGCCGCAGACCACCTGCTCCCGCTCGCGTTGCTCGATCATTATGTTGTCCCAGAGAGGCACCGCTGATCGCGGCAACCACCTGAGCACCAGCCGTCCTATTCTCAGTTGCCCCTCCCTGGCTCGGTGCCTCCCCGAGCTGCATAACTAGCGCGATGGCCATGATCCCGATGAGTCCGCACAGCCAGCGCGTCCGGCACCTTATGCTGCCTCTCCGGTCGTGATCAGTTGCTTGACCTTACCGGCGCACTCCGGGCACACCGTTTCCGCGACTCTCTCGCCGCCTCCACTCCAACCTGATCCGGGCGCGCGGATATGAAGATCAACGTCGGCCCAGCCGACCGGCGGAAACTGCCCCTCTGCGCCTTCCCTTTCATGCGTCCTGTCACACATCCCGCATTCCGTGATCGTCTTCACTCGAATGGCCATCACCCCTCCTCGCCCGCCGCATCTTCGGCGAGCATCCGACGCGCTCGCTCCGCTACTTTCGAGCCTGCGCCTGTCTTCCATGCCAACAGTTCTCGCAGCACCTTGCGCCGCTCGTCCCGCCGTGCCTCGGCGAGTGCCGCGCGGATAGCGCCGACGATATGCGGACAATACGATGGCAGGTGCAGATCATGTGGCCAGACGCCCTTGTGCCCTTCACGATCGCAAGCACCTACTGCCTTCGTCACCAGCGCCACCAGTTCATCGTCCATTGGCCCATGCCCTTCCTGCGAACTAGGATTTGTCCAACCCCGGCCTTGCCTCGCCCTCGGCCCACGCTGCCAGCTTCGGAATGTCGCTCTCGGCGACCCCGATCATGCGCCCGATCTTCTCGACCTGGGCCCGGAATGTGCGGCGAACATTTTCCGCGTGCATCGACGAATCGGGGACGACCTCCCCAGCGTCGATGAGCGCCTGAACCTCGATCGCTGTCAGCGGCCAGTCGGTGCCGATCTTGGCCGACGCCGCCAACTCGCTGATCATGCCCTTCTGTGCGAGGTAGATTTGCATCGCTGTAGCGAGCCGTAACGCCGCCTCCGTGATCATCCCCACGCCCTTCCTGCCACGGCCTCGATCTCACGCTCGGTTCGTTCCGTGAGCAGCAAGCCTTCGCGCTTGAGTCGCAAGAGACGGACATACCGCTTGCGCCGCCGTTCCACGACGATTTCGCGGGTGCTGAACCGTGTGCCACAACGCACACATTCCCGACGACGACGGATCGAATCACCGTTGCCGTCTGTGTCGAGAACCCGTGACAAGCCACCGCAAACGCAGAGGATGCTCGATGCAGGCTTCGATCTCACGCGAACCTCGCCTTCTCCAGCACTTCCTCGATCTGCTCTCGCACGCAGTTCCGTTGTTCCGCCCGCCTCCACTCGTCACTGATGGCATCCGCCTCGCCTCCGCGGCCGCTCCTGAGCACCGCGCACGTCACGCACAGCACGAGCCCGACGACCCCGGCCAGGATGATCATGGTGCCTCCTCGCGTTCGGCCAGCGCCTCCCGCCGGAGTGGACCGTTGAACCCCCACGGCGCGTCTGTTACCAGCGCCCCTGACACGCCTGCGGGCACGGCCACCACGCCATGCACCGTGCCCGGGTACTGCTCGCAATGGCACCTACAGGGCGGCTCGTGGGTCCTCGGGCGGAAACACACACAGGCTCCCGTGAGCGGCTGTGAGCAGCGCCCAGGAGACCGTACGGACTTCTCCGGCGGCCACTTATCCGAGGCGTGGATCGCCGCCATGCGGTCCTCGATGGTTTCGGGGCGGTCGAGCCGCTCAGCCATGCTGGCCTCCGGCTTGCGGCGACGAGCTGCGCTCCACCGCCGCCCGCATCTGCTGGATCGCCTCCTGCCGGGCTTCGTGCCACACGATCTCGAAGGCATCGATGCGGACGCAGGCCACGCATTGCCGCGGGTTCGCCGGCGCATGGATATGCACCAGACCCTCCGATCGCGTGAACGTGTACGGTCCCGTCATCAGAACTCCAGCACCACCGGCTGATCCTGATCCCTCAGGTGCCACGTCTTCCACGGTTCATCCTTCAACTCCAGCCGCTCCCTCTCTCCCCGCCACCCCATCGCAGCCATGACCCCGGGGCGGAACGGCGGTAACGGGTGCTCTCGCCATTCGGCCGCGCATTCCCGTTTCCGCTGCTCGAACTCGCTCACCTGCTCCTTCAGCGCGGACAACTTCGTGACCCGTCGGCACACCGGGCACCGGACTACCAGATCCGCCGGCCGGTACGGCCTCTCGGGCACGAATACGGGCGCGAAGTCCTCGCTTTCTCCGACATACCCGCACCTCGGCACCACACACTGTTTCACCGCCAGTGGTGCCGGCAAAGTTGACGGAGGCGCATGATGTTGTGATGAAGAAGGCAGTAGTCCCGAAGCGATTTCCGCCTCGGTTCGCCACTCCATATCGGATCGGCGCACCCCTCGTACCGACACATGGTCAACCTCTCCTTTCCCCCAAAACTCGTACATCGAAATGCCCGAAATGTACGACTATGACATCCCCCGATGTACGAGTTTTGCTTGACAATAACGGCTCTCTGTAATTGCATGTCATAGTTGTCAGAGTTGTCAGAATGAACCTAAAACAGCCCCAAAACCCGTACATCGGTCGTACATCTCGTACACCGATTTCCTAGAACGATTGTTCCGATTAGCGGACTCGTACATCTCGTACACCGTTCTATACCCCCCCCTCGTCTGGCAGCCCGTAAAACTTCGCTCCCATCGATTTCACGACGCCCCGTTGGGCGAGGCGGTGGAGCAAGCGATAGGTGGTAGGGTTCGTTTTGTTGATGAGCGGTGCGATTTCAGCCACCGTCATCGGTCCGTTGTGGGCGCGCAGGATGGTTACTACTGTTTGCGATTCTTGCCCTAATGCGAACTCCTCAGCGTCCCCCAGAATGGTCCAACCGTGCCCACTGAAATCCATCGCCAACTCACAATCGTCGCCGTCTCGCAAGCACAACTTCAATTCGCCCTGTTTCTCCCCCCGCTTGCGGAACAGGCCGACGATGCTGTCCACGCCGCCCGTCAGACCCGTGGACCCCGTGATCTGGTCGGTCCAGTCCTCGTGCATCGCTTTGTTGAGGTGCGTGAGCACCAGCACGCAGATCCCGTGGCGAGAGGCCAATCCGTGCAACGCCTCGGTGGCGGCGTAGTCGTCCGCGTAGACGCCGGCAGACTTCTTGGCCTCGACCTGGGGGCGGAACCTGGCGAACGTGTCGATGATGACGAGCCGCGCCTGTGGGTGTTCCCCGAGCCACGCATCGATCGCCAGCACGCCGCCCTGCTCCTGGTTAGGCCACTCCGTCGCCACGAACAGCCGTGGCGGCCACGCTTCCCCCTCCCCCATCCGATCTTTCATCCGCCGCTGGAGCCTGCGTTTGTTGTCCTCCAGCGCCAGGTACAACACGTCGCCGTCATCCACCGGGATGCTTCCGAAACAGATACTCCCCTCGGCCACCGCAATGGCGACGTCGAGCGCGAGCCAGCTCTTCCCAATCTTGGCCTTGCCGCCGATGATCCCCATGCCTTCGGCGAATAACCCCTGAACTGCCCACCGGATCGGCGGCAGTTCTTCATGCTGGAGGTCGGCGATGCTGTATGGGAGGGGTAGCGGCTTCTCGCGCTTCGGTTTGCTGGAGACGATGAACGCTTCGCCCTGTGGCTCGTACCGGCACACGCTGGCCGCGATGATGGCGACCTCGGTACGGTCAAGAGGCTGGCTCCATTCTTCGTTGATCGCCATGAGCAACTTGAAGATCAGCGCCTCGCCCATGCCCTTCGCGCGCAGCGTTCCCCCGTAGCGCGTCAGGGCGTTGTTGCGCCCGCCGGGCGGCACGTCCTCAGGTATCTCTTGCGGGGCCTCAGCGCCTCTGTACGCGCCCTGCATGAGCAGCAACAGCCAGTCGGGCACGTCGGGCAATGGTTCCGTTTCAGCGGC
>JANLGX010000014.1 GCA_024654005.1 Gemmatimonadaceae bacterium
GCCGCGGGCGATTCAGTCCCCGCGCGGCGCGGACTCGCCAACGGACTCGCCCTCGCCGAAGGACACTCGCTCGCGCGGCGCCTCGCGATGATGCCCGGCAATCTGTGCACGCCGGACTATCTCGCGGAGACCGCGGGGGAGATCGCCGGCCGGCACGGGATGGAGATCACGGTGTGGGGCAGAACGGAGATGCAGGAAGAGGGGATGGGCTCCTTCCTCGCCGTCGCGCAGGGCACGCCGCAGGACCCGAAGCTGATCGTCTTGAAGTACACGGGCGCGAAGAACGGCTCCGCTCCGATCGCGCTCGTCGGCAAGGGACTCTGCTTCGACTCCGGGGGAATCTCGATCAAGCCGCCGCAGAACATGGAGCTGATGAAGTTCGACATGTGCGGCGCGGCGGGCGTGCTGGGCGCGCTCGAGGCGATCGGCCGGATGAAGCTCGCGGTGAACGTCGTCGGCGTGATCGGCGCGACCACGAACATGCCGTCCGGCACCGCGTTCAAGCCAGGCGACGTCGTCCGCAGCCACCTCGGCAAGTACATCGAGGTGGTGAACACGGACGCGGAAGGCCGGATGGTACTCGCGGACCTGCTGTCGTTCGTGCGCCGCTTCAACCCCGCGGTCACGCTGGATGCCGCGACGCTCACGGGCGCGGTGGTGATCGCGCTCGGCCACACGGCAACGGGCGTGTTCACCAGCGACGACGCGCTCGCGACCGAGGTGATCGACGCGGGCAAGCGCGCGGGCGAGCCGGGCTGGCCGCTGCCGCTATGGGACGAGTACAAGGAGCTGATCAAGTCGGACGTCGCCGACATGAAGAACGCGGGCGGGCGCGCGGCGGGCTCGACGTCGGCCGCGCTGTTCCTCAAGGAGTTCACCGAAGGCATGCCCTGGATCCATCTCGACATCGCCGGCACCGCGTACTCCGAGACGGATCTGGTCGCACTGCCGAAGGGGCCGACGGGCGTGCCCGTTGGAACGTTCGTCGAGTTCGTCCGGGGCCGGGCGAGCTGAAACGCACCGCATGAAGCCGGTTCGCCTCGGCGCCCTCGCCGGGGCCGTCATGCTCGTAGGCACAGCCGTCGCGCCCGGACAGCTGCGCGCGCAGGTTGTGCCGCCGCCAGCGAGCGAGCAGCCGATTCCGCCCAGGGAACCGCCGGACACCATGCCGCCGGACACGGTGAAGCGCGACACGATCAAGGCGGAGATCGGCCGGCTGCGCACGCCGGCCACCTACGACATCGGCCCGCAGTACCGCTGGAACAGGGAGGAGCTGTTCGCCAGCGGCGCGCTCACCGTGACCGATCTCCTGGCGCGAATTCCGGAGCTCACCGTCTTCCGGTCCGGATGGATCGCGACGCCGCAGACAGTGGCGCACAACGGCAGCTTCGAGCGGATCCGCTTCTTCTACGACGGCGTGGAGCTCGATCCCATGGATCCGCGGCACGCGGGTCTGCACGATCTCGCGGCGATCCAGCTCTGGACGCTGGAGGAGCTGGCCATCGAGCGCGCGGCCGGGGAGATACGCGTGCACATGCGCAGCTGGCGCGTGGATCGGACGACGCCGTACACGCGCACCGACGTGGCCACCGGCAGCGAAGAGACCGACATCTATCGCGGATTTTACGGCAAGCGATACAACGGCGGCCAGGCGCTCCAGCTCGCGGCGCAGCAGTCGAGCACGCAGAATAAGCGCTTCGGCGGCGGCGGCGGCGGGCTGTCGCTGTTCGGGCGCGTGGGCATCGCCCGCCGGCTCTGGAGCGTGGACGCCACCGCCAACCGGACCCACTTCGGACGCGACCCGCAGGACGCGTTCGTGCTCGGCCAGGGGATTCCGCCCTACGACGCAATGCACACCGTCGCGTACCTGCGCGGCTCCTTCGGCGTGGCAGGCTCGGGACCGTGGCTCGAGCTGGTCGCCGCGTCGCACAAGATCAAGGAATCCAGCCCGGCCCCGACGGCGCAGCAGATCGCATCGCGCGGCTTCGTGGCCGACACCGCGGATACCACACGGTCGCGGACGCAGCTCGTCGCGACCGCGGGGTTCAACCGCTGGGGCGCGTCGATCACGCTGACCGAGCGGCTGCGACGGTACGAGGGGGAAGCGTTCAACGCCTTCAGCGGGAGAGCGGAGATCAACAGGAGGCTGCTCGCCGCGGGGGTCTTCGCCGAATTTGACGACGAGCGCGACGTGCGGCGGACCGACGGCAATCTGCGGTTCATGCCGCTGCCGTTCATAGCCTTCGCCGGAGGTGTATCGGAGCAGACGGCCGAAGGACCCCGCGCAGCCGTGCCCGACTCACGCTCGGCGCGGGCCGAAGCCGCGCTGCGGCTCCTCGGACCGTGGCTGTACGCGGGCCTGGTGCGATCCGACACGGTCCACACCCGTCCGCCATCGATGTACGACACCGCGTACGCGGCTTCCGGCGCGCGGTCGAGAACCGCCACGTACGGCGGGGTCCGTGGTGCCATCTGGCGCGGATTGGGCGTCGATGCGTACTACACGCGCTGGGACGCGGGGCAGGGTTATCTGCCGGACTATCAAACGCACGTCGAGCTGAACTTCGCCACGAAATGGCTATCGCGATTTCCGCGCGGCGACTTCGGCCTGCGCAGCTGGATAGCGTACGACTACCGTCCGTCCGTGTCTTTTCCGACCCGGAGCGGCACCCCGGAGATCACGGTCCCGAGCCATGTTTTCTCCGGCCTGCTGGAGATCCGGATCATGCGGGCGGCGATCACCTACCAGACGCGGAACATGTTCGGATTTGAGCACGACATCGTGCCGGGCTTTCTCGTGCGCCAGGTTCAGGTCTATGGCGTGCGGTGGGATTTCTGGAATTGACAACGCCATGCGCCAGCGCCACTTAGCTTACTACTAATGATAAACAGCATGACCGGATTCGGGAGCGCCGAAGGGACGGTCGGACAGGCGCTGGTCACGGTCGAAGTGCGCACCGTGAACCACCGCTTCTTCAACTCCAGCATCAAGCTTCCCTCGGCCTTCAGCGCGTGGGAGGGTGACGTGCGCGAAGCGCTGCGCCGGCACATCGCGCGCGGCCACGTTTCGCTGAGCGCCCGGATCGAGCGGGCGGAAGAGTCGCCGATTCAGATCGACGAAGCGCGGTTCGCGGCATACGTGGCCCAGCTTAAGGAGCTGGGCGAGCGCCACGGCCTCGCCTCGGAGCTGGATCTCGCGACGGTGCTCCGCCTTCCGGGCGTGGTCGTAACGGGGACGGTGGACGAGGCAGGTGGCACTCCCGCGGAGCTGGTGGCGGTCGTCGACGCGGCGGCGCAGGCGCTGACGCAGATGCGCCGGGAGGAAGGTGGCAGGCTGGCTCAGTCGATTCGCGAGCGGCTCGACGTCATCGAGTACGCGCTCGAGCGGCTGGCAGAGCGCTCACCGCTCAGGCTCGCGGAGCAGAAGACCAGGCTCGAGCGCGCGGTGGCGGAGCTCGCGGGTGGAGTCGCCGTGGATCCCCAGAGGCTGGCGCAGGAGATCGCCATCATGGCCGACCGGCTGGACGTCGCGGAGGAGCTCGACCGGTTTCAGTCGCATCTGCGGTCGTTCAGGGATACGCTCGACGACGAGGGCGGCGACGCGGTCGGGAAGCGGCTCTCGTTCGTGCTGCAGGAGATGCTCCGGGAAGCGAACACCACCGGCAGCAAGGCCAACGACGCCGCGATGCTCGCCGAGGTCGTGTCGATCAAGGAAGAGCTGGAACGGATCCGCGAGCAGGTCGAGAACCTCGAATGATCCCGTTTCCGGTGATCCTGTCGTCGCCATCGGGCGGCGGAAAGACGACGATCGCGCGCGCGCTGCTCAATCAGCGGCGCGATGTGGGCTACTCGGTCTCGTGCACGACGCGCCAGCCGAGGGAGGGTGAAGTCGACGGGGTGGATTATTTCTTTCTGACCCCCGACGAGTTCGCGCTGGCGGCCGATCGCGGCGAGTTCGCGGAATGGGCCGTGGTTCATGGGCAGCGGTACGGCACGCTCAAGCGGGAAGTCGAGCGGGTGCTGTCGTCCGGAAGGCACGTGATCATGGACATCGACGTCCAGGGCGCGCGGCAGCTCGCCGACGCGTTCCCGAGCTCGGCCCTGATATTCCTTGTGCCGCCGTCGGCGGAGGTGCTGGTGGCGCGGCTCCGCAACCGGCGGAGCGAGGGCCCGGAGGCGCTGATACGGCGCCTGGAGACCGCGGTAGAAGAATTAAAGGCGGTTTCCATGTATCATTACATGGTCACGAACGACCGCCTGGACGTCGCGGTCGCCCGCGTCTCGTCGATCATCGACGCGGAGGCGGTAAGCCGTGGGCGCAGAGACCAGTCGGCGGAAGCCGAGGTCGGCGCGCTCATCGAGCAGCTGCAACTCGAAATCAGAAAACAACAGGAGATCGGATAGATGCGAGTCTTCACCCCGGAAGAGGCGGCGCGCAACGCCACCAACAAGTATCTCGCGGTGCTCGTTGCCGCGAAGTACGCGCGCGTGCTCAACGAATTCCCGGCCGGTATGTCGCGCGAGGTCAAGCTGACGACACGCGCGATGGAGGAGCTGTCGAGCGGAACGATCGAGTACAAGGTCATTCCGCGCCGCAAGGCGGAGTAGTTTCCCGCGCGCCCGTACGACTCGCGGCGGGTCCTGCTCGGCGTATCGGGTGGGATCGCCGCCTACAAGTCGGTAGCGCTTGCCAGACTTCTCACGCAGGCGGGCGCGCAGGTTGACGTTGTACTGACCCGGGCCGCGCTGGAGTTCGTCGGCGCGATCACGTTCGAGGCGGTGACCGGCAGACAGGCGCTCGCCGAGATATTCGAGCCCGGACACGCTCTCGACCACATACGGCTGGCGCGCGAAGCGGATGTAGTCGTCATAGCTCCCGCGACGGCCGACCTCATCGCCCGCGCGGCGCACGGCCACGCGAACGATCTGTTGACCGCGAGCCTGCTCGCGACCAGCGCGCCGGTGCTGTTCGTCCCCGCGATGAACGACCACATGTGGGCGCACCCGCAGACCGTGCGCAACGTCGCGCACCTGCGCGAGCTCGGCTACCGGGTGCTCGACCCCGACGACGGGCCGCTGGCGATCGGCGAAGGCAGCGGCCCGGGTCGCATGCCAGAGCCCGACACGATCTTCGCCCACCTCGGCCGCATTCTGGAATCCGACAACACGCTCCGCGGCCGGCGCGTCCTCGTGACGACCGGCGCCACGCGGGAGCCGGTGGACCCGGTGCGGTTCATCTCGAACCACAGCACCGGGAAGATGGGCGCGGCGATCGCGGCCGCCGCGTGGCGGCGTGGCGCCGACGTCACGCTGATCGCGGGACACACCGACGTCCCGCTCCCCGGCGGGCCGCGGGTGATCCGCGCGGAGACTACCGAAGCGATGGCCCGCGCCGTGGCCGGGGAGATCGCCGCGGCCGACGCGTTGATCATGGCCGCCGCACCCGCGGACTTCACCGTCAAGACGCCAAGCGCCAGCAAGATGAAAAGGGAGGGCGGCGCGACCTCGCTCGATCTCGTCCAGACTGCCGACATCCTGCAGGCGGCGTCGGGCGCGAGAAAGAGGGGATCCGTGGTCGTCGGCTTCGCGCTCGAGACGGGCGACGCCGCGGAAGGCGGTGCGGAGAAGCTGCGCGCGAAGAACGTCGACATGATGGTGGTGAACGACCAGAACGAGGAAGGCGCGGGGTTTGGCGGGGACACGAATCGGGTCACGCTGCTGTCGCGCGACGGCAAGCGGGAAGAACTGCCGCTCATGCTGAAGACGGAGCTGGCCGAAGAGCTGCTGGACCGCATCGGAGCCCTGCTGAATGGATCCTAGAGAGCAGCTCCGGATCTACCTGGAGCAGCGGCGCGAGACGGGCGAAACCGAGCTGGTGCTCGACAAGCTCTCGATCGACGAAGTGCTGCGGATCATCGCGGGGCAGGCATCCTCGGCCCGCGGCACGGCGGTCGCCGCGGCGGCAGCCGCCGAGAAGGAGCATCCGACCAGCGCCCGCGCAGCCGAGCCCGGTAGCGCCGACTGGCGCGAAGCACTGCGCGAAGCTGGAGTGGCGCAGCCCCCCTCGGGCGCGAAGCCCGCCGGTCCCGCGCCGGCGCCGAAAATGGAAGCTCCTCCCCCGATCGACGCTCCAGCGCCGGCCGCCGAACCGCCGAAGCCGCCCGGAGTACCGCGGCTCGCGTTCCCGCAGCCCGGGCACGAAGCGGGAGCTCCGGGCGCGCTCGAAGAGTTCAGGACGGGGATCGTCGTCGGCGCGGCCGACTCGGAGCTGTTCCACAGTCCGTTCGCGCACCTGGAATCGCTGGACGCGATCGCCGAAACCGTGCGCGGCTGCACGCTTTGCCCGCTGTACGCTACCGCGACTCAATCCGTGCCGGGGGAGGGCTCGCCCACCGCGGACCTGGTGTGCGTCGGAGAGGCACCGGGTGCCAACGAGGACGCGACTGGCCGTCCGTTTGTGGGAGAAGCGGGAAAACTCTTAACGAAAATTCTCGAGGCTATCAAGCTCTCACGCGAAGAAGTTTTTATCTGTAACGTGCTTAAGCATCGGCCGCCCGGAAATCGCAATCCGCTGCCGGGGGAGGTCGAAGCGTGCTCGCCGTATCTCGTTCGCCAGCTGGAGGTGATCCAGCCCAAGGTCATCGTCGCATTCGGCACATTCGCAGCTCAAACGTTGCTCAATACGAAATCCTCGCTGAGCCAGCTCCGCGGGTTCGTGCACCGATATTATGGAACGCCACTGATCGTCACCTATCACCCGGCCGCGCTGCTGCGCAATCCAGCGTGGAAGCGGCCAACGTGGAACGATGTCCAGCTCGCCCGTAGAGTTCTCGATAACGCCAGGCAAGGGTCGTGATCCCTTCCGCGACCGGCAGCCGCCGTATTCGGAGGATGCCGAACAAGCGGTAATCTCCGCGATGCTGCTCGACTCGGACGCGGTGCTCCGCGCGACGGAGTTCGTGGACGACTCGATGTTCCATCGCGAGGCGCACCGCAGGATCATCCGCGCCATCCTCGCTCTGGCCGAGCGCGGCGACGTGATCGATCCGCTCACGCTCTCGGAGGAGCTGTCGCGGCGGGGCGATCTCCAGGCCGCCGGCGGGAAGGACTACATCTCCGAGCTGCTCGACATGGTGCCGACCGCGGCCAACGTCGAGTACCACGCCAAGATCGTGCGGGAGAAGGCGCTCCGTCGCCGGCTCATCGAGGTGTCGACCGGCATCGTCGGCGACGCGTTCGATTCTCCGCTCGCCGCGCCGGAGCTGCTCGACGAAGCCGAGCACAAGATCTTCCAGATCAACAAGTCGCGCGGGCGCGAGGCGTTCACGCGCATCAAGGAGCTGCTCTGGCCCACGATGGAGCGGATCGAGAAGCTCCAGAGCAGCGGCGCGTCGCTCACCGGCGTCGGTAGCGGCTTCAAGGATCTCGACGAGATCACCGCTGGATTCCAGCCGAGCGATCTAGTCATCATCGCCGCCCGCCCGTCGATGGGCAAGACCGCGTTCGCGCTGAACATCGCGCAGAATTCCGCGCTCGACAGCAACATCCCCATCTGCATCTTCTCGATGGAGATGAGCAAGGAAGCGATCGTGCAGCGGCTGCTCACCGCCGAGGGCCGGGTGGACGCGCAGCGTTTGCGAAAAGGCAAGCTGCAGGACGAGGAGTTCGTGCGCCTCGGGCGCGCGGCCGGGCTGCTTAGCCACGCCCCGATATGGATCGATGACACGCCCGGCCTCACGCTGCTCGAGCTTCGCTCCAAGGCGAGGCGGCTCAAGATGGAGAGCGACGTGCAAATGGTGATCGTGGACTACCTGCAGCTCATGCAGGGCCCGACGAACGTGGAGAGCCGGCAGCAGGAGATCAGCTACATCTCCCGCTCGCTCAAGGCGCTGGCGCGCGAGCTGAACGTGCCGGTCGTAGCGCTGTCGCAGCTCTCGCGCGCGCCCGAGCAGCGGACCGGTGAAGGGAAGCGGCCGCAGCTCTCCGACCTGCGCGAGTCGGGCGCGATCGAGCAGGACGCCGATCTCGTCATGTTCATCTACCGGCAGGAAGTGTACGACGGCCCGACCGACAAGGACGGCAACTCGCTCGAGGGCCGCGCCGAGATCATCGTCGGCAAGCAGCGCAACGGGCCGACGGGGTTGGTGAACCTGTACTTCAACAAGGCGTACACCCGGTTTGATAATTTTTCGGCGAGAGCTACTGGACCGGAGATTGTTCGGACGGGATGACCGGCTCCTCGGGCACTGCACTGGAATCCAAGTTTGGAGTGTGGCAGTCTGGAGTATGTCAGTTGGGAGTCACGACCTGTTCTCGGCAGCACTCCTAACTCACACCTCCTAACTGCCACACTCCAAACTTGGATCCCCTTTCCCCCACTTAGGAGCCGGCCATCAGTCCCAAGGCTGTCACCATCCACCGTTGCACAGGTTGCGGCGCCGACCACCCCAAGTGGGCCGGCCGGTGCGATGTGTGCGGCGAGTGGAACACGCTCGTGGAAGAGCCGATGGCCGCGCGCAAGACGGGGAAGAGCCCGGCCCGCGCGCGGAAGCGCGGCCACGCTGCCGGACCGACGTCGATTCTCCGAAACGTGGGCGGCGCCGAGAGCGCCCGCTGGACCACCGGCATCAACGAGTTCGATTTCGTCCTCGGCGGCGGCGTCGTGCCGGGCTCGATGGTGCTCGTCGGCGGCGAGCCGGGGATCGGAAAGTCCACGTTGCTGCTCCAGGTCGCCGCGCGGCTGCAGGCGCGGCCGCTGCGCTCGCTGTACGTCTCGGGCGAAGAATCGGCGCTGCAGGTCAAGCTCCGCTCCGATCGCCTCACCGACGGCGCGGGCGACGTCGAGCTGCTCACCGAGACGTCGCTGGAGACGATCATCGCGACCGCCGCGGCCGGACGCTACGACGTCATGTTCGTGGACTCGATTCAGACCGTGTACACAGAAGAGCTGGAGGGCGCGCCGGGGAGCGTCGGCCAGGTGCGCGAGTGCGCCGCGCGGCTCATGCGCTTCGCCAAGGACAGTGGAACCGCGGTGCTCGTGGTCGGGCACGTGACCAAATCCGGGGGAATCGCGGGACCGAAGACGCTCGAGCACATCGTGGACACGGTTCTCTATTTCGAGGGCGAGGGCACCGCCGAGCACCGCGTGCTGCGCGCGACCAAGAACCGGTTCGGCAGCGTGGACGAGATCGGCGTGTTCCGCATGAGCGGCGAGGGGCTGGTCGCCGTCGGGAATCCGTCCGAGCTGTTCCTCGGCGATCGCTCGCGCGACACGTCGGGAAGCGCGGTGACGGCGCTGATGGAGGGCTCGCGGCCGCTGCTCGTGGAAGTGCAGGGACTCGCGGCGAAGTCGGGCTACGGCACGCCGCAGCGTGTGGCAACCGGCTACGACTCCAAGCGTCTCGCGCTCCTGCTCGCGGTGCTCGAGCGGCGCGCGGGGCTGTCCTTCTCGCAGATGGACGTGTTCCTCAACATCGCGGGTGGTATCCGGATGCAGGAGCCGGCGGGCGATCTCGCGGTCGCGACCGCGCTGGCGTCGAGCGTGTTCGATCGCGCGCTCCCCACCGACGCGATGTTCATCGGCGAAGTCGGGCTCGGCGGCGAGATCAGGCCCGTCGCGCAGGTCGAGCGCCGGCTCGCGGAGGGCGCCAAGCTCGGCATCACCCGCGCATACGTCGCCACGCGCGGCGTTCCCCAGCGGCCGGTCAGGGGCGTGACGGTGCGCGGGACGGCGACGGTGCAGGAGCTGTTCGAGACGGTTTTTGCGTGAGTGCGCCGGCGCGTGACGTAGGGGTGGTCATCGTCGCGGCGGGGAAAGGGAGCCGCACGGGGTCGAGCGAGCTCAAGCAGTTTCGCTGGGTGGCCGGCAAGCCGATGCTCCTGCACAGCGTGCAGGCGTTCCACGACCGCGACGACGTGGCGCTCGTGGTGTGCGTCCTCCCGCGCGAGCACGCGGGCGATCCGCCGGCCTGGCTGTTTCAGTGCGACGTCGAGCGGCTCCTGATCTCGGTAGGCGGACGCGAGCGCTCCGACTCCGTCGCCAATGGAATCGAGGATCTGCCGCCCGAGTGCGGGATAATCGTGGTGCACGACGCCGCGCGCCCGCTCGTCCCGGCCTCGGTGATCGAGAGCGTCATCGCCGAAGCGCGGCGCGGAAACGGAGCCGTGCCCGCGCTGCCGGTTGCGGACACGCTCAAGCGCGTGACCGATTCGGGCGCGATCAGCGAGACCGTCGATCGCTCGGGGCTCTGGCGGGCACAGACGCCGCAGGCCTTTCCGCGCGCGATGATCGAGCAGGCGTACACGCAGGCGCGCGCGAACGGCATCGCGGCCACCGACGATGCGTCGCTGTGCGAGCGGCTGGGCCTGCCGGTGGTGGTCGTTCCCGGCAGCGAGCGAGCGCTCAAGATCACCGAAGAAGCGGATTTCGCCCGGGCGGAAGCACTGTATAGCTTGCAGGAATGACCGCCGAAGTTCGCGCCATACCGTTCTGGTCCGACCAAGAGGTCGAGGCCGCGATCCCGGGCACGATCGAGCATCTCCACGCGCGGCGCGTGCTGGCCTATCCGACCGAGACCGTGTACGGCTTCGGCTGCGCGGTCGATTACGAATCGGTGCAGGAGCTGATCCGGTTCAAGGGACGCCCGCCCGGCAAGCCGTTCCTGTTGCTCATCGCCGGCAGTGAGATGCTCGGCCGGCTGGACCTGCATCTCACTCCCGCGGCTTCGCGACTGGCCGCGCGATTCTGGCCGGGTCCGCTGACCCTGGTGCTGCCCGGCGGCGAGAAGCGCGTCCCGTCGGAGCTGCGCGGGCCCGAGGGTGGAATAGCCGTGCGGTGGACGCCGCATCCCGCGACGAGCCGCCTCATCCGGGCGTACGGCGATCCCATCACTTCCACCAGCGCGAACAAGCCGGGCTCGCCGCCCGCGACCTCCGCGGGTGAGATTCTGGCGCAGTGGACCGCCGCGGCGGCCGGCGGAAGGCTGCGCGTGCTCGACGGCGGACAGCTCACCAGCTCGGCGCCGTCGACCGTGGTCGACTGCACCGCGCAACAGCCGCGCGTGATCCGCCCCGGCGCGGTCGCTTCGTCCGCGCTGCGGGAAGTGGTTCCCGATCTCATAGGCGAGGCGTCGTGAAGGTTCTGTTCGTGTGTACCGGTAACACCTGTCGGAGTCCGCTCGCCGAGGCGGCGGGGCGCAAGCTCGCCACAGAGAAGGGGCTCAAGGACGTGACGTTCGCCAGCGCGGGGATCGGCGCGCTCGGAGGCGCCGCCGCGTCCGAGGGCGCGATGCTGGTCGCGCTCGAGCGCCGTCTCGATCTCTCCTCGCATCTGGCGCAGCTGCTGACTCCCGAGCTGGTCCGCGAGAGCGATCTCATCCTGGGGATGTCCGAGCAGCATGTCGCCAGCGCCATCGCGCTGGGCGGAGAGGGAAAGTCGTTCCTGCTCGACGAGTACGCGTCGAACGGAAAGTCGTCGGGGTCGGTGGCGGACCCGTTCGGCCAGCACCTCAGCGCGTACCGGGAAGCCGCGGACGACATCGACCGGCACGTCGCGCTGGCGCTCGTGCGGCTCGCCGCCGGCGGGCTCCCACCGTGAGACCGTGACGCACGTGTCCAGGCCGGGCAGGCTGGTGCTGCTCGGTCATCCGGTTTCGCACTCACTCTCGCCGCTGTTGCACGGCGCGGCGTTGGCCAGCGCCGGGTTGGATATCGAATACGAGGCCATCGACGTCGCGCCCGCGCGTCTCGAGCACGAGATCAGAGCCCTTGTCGCCGACGGTGCCGCTGGGAACGCGACCATTCCGCACAAGGAAGCGCTGGCCGGTTTGTGCGATCGACTGACACCAACTGCGGGACTCGCCGAGGCGGTGAACGTGTGGTGGGTCGAGGACGGAGAGCTGGTGGGGGACAACACCGACGTCGCCGGCTTTCACGCGCTCGCCCGGCGCGTCCTGGGCTGCCCTCCGGGCTGCGAGCGAGTGGCGCTCATCGGCGCAGGCGGAGCTGCCGCGGCCGTGCTGACCGCGGTCGGCGACTGGCCGGAGTCACGGGTGCGCGTCTTCAACCGCGATCCCGCTCGCGCTCGCCGGCTATGCGCGCGGTATCCCGATGTCGCGCGGGCCGAGACGGTCATTGAAGAGGCGCTGGCGGGCGCGACTATGGTGGTGAATGCGACCCCGATCGGGCTCCTCGACGAAGGGTTCCCCGTGGCGGTCGAGCGGATTCCCGAGCGCGCGGCCGTCATCGACCTCGTTTATCGCCAGGGAGACACTCCCTTTGTGCGCGCCGCCCGCGAGCGGGGGCATCGCGCGGGCGACGGGCTCGCTATGCTCGTCGAGCAGGCCGCGCTCTCGTTTCAGCGCTGGTTCGGACGCGAGCCGAACCGCCAGGCGATGTGGGCGGCGGTTACTTAGCGACCTAGCGGCGCTGCTGCTCCCAGTCGTGTGCGTCGCGTGCGACCAGCTGACCGGAGCGGGCGAGGGCGAGCGGGATCTGGTCTGTGCGCGCTGCTGGTCGCGGGTCCGCCTGCTCCCGCACCCGCGCTGCGAGCGCTGCGGCCATCCGAAGACCGACGAGACGTGCGCCTGGTGCGGGCTGCTGCCGCAGTTCGTGCGCGCATGCCGGTCCGTGTGCTGGGTCTCCGACGGCTCCGGCGGAGCGATCGTCCACGCGCTCAAGTACGGCGGGTGGCGGAAGGTGGCGGAGCCGATGGGCGAGCGAATGGCGCGGACCGACTGGCCGGCCGACGTGATGGTCGAGCGTGCCGCGCTGATCCCGGTGCCGCTCGCGCGCGACCGCCGGCGCGAGCGCGGCTACAATCAGAGCGAGCTGCTGGCGCGGGTGATCGCGCGAAGCTGGTCGGTGCCGGTCTGGACGGACGTCCTGGAGCGGCGGCGGAAGACGCGAACGCAGACCCGCCTCACTCCCGGCGAGCGGCTGGCCAACGTCGCCGGCGCGTTCTCGGTGGCGGCGGGCGGCGGCTCGCGGCTGCGCGGCGCCCACGTCGTGCTGGTCGACGACGTGGTCACCACCGCGGCCACGCTCAACTCCTGCGCCGGCGCCCTGTACGACGCCGGAGCGCGAATAATTAGTTACGTTACCTTCGGCCGCGCGCGCTCCGGTAGCGACGCGGTCTGACCAGGCAATCACCCACCAAAGAACGCTCTCGAATGACAATTCGCGTAGGCATCAACGGCTTCGGCCGCATTGGACGGCAGGTGCTCCGCGCCGCGAAGGAGACCGGCGTATCCGATCTCGATTTCGTGGCCGTGAACGATCTCACCGACACGCGCACCCTCGCCCACCTGTTCAAGTACGACTCCGTGCACGGCATGTTCGATGGCACGGTGGACTCGAAGGAAGGCGCCGTCGTCATCGACGGCGACGAGGTGAAGGTGCTCTCCGAGAAGGACCCGGCGGCGCTCCCGTGGAAGGACCTCGGCGTGGACATCGTGCTCGAGTCCACGGGACGCTTCACCGACGTCAAGGACGCCCGCAAGCACATCGCGGGCGGCGCGAAGAAGGTCATCATCTCCGCGCCGGCCAAGGGCGAGGATTTGACCGTGGTGCTCGGCGTCAACGCCGACAAGTACGATCCCGCGAAGCATTCGATCATCTCCAACGCCTCGTGCACGACCAACTGTCTGGTCCCGATGGTCAAGGTGATCCGCGACAGGTTCGGCTTCAGGCACGGCTCGATGGTGACGATCCACAGCTACACCAACGACCAGTCGATCCTCGATCTGCCGCACAAGGACCTGCGGCGCGCGCGGGCGGCCGCGGTCTCGATGATCCCGACCACGACCGGAGCGGCCAAGGCCACGTCGCTGGTGATTCCCGAGCTCAAGGGCAAGATCGACGGCACGGCGATCCGCGTGCCGACGCCCGACGTGTCGCTCACGGCGCTGACGGTGGAAGTCGAGCGGGCGACTACGCGGGACGAGGTGAACGCCGCGTTCCGCGAAGCTTCGGAGAGCGGGCCGCTCGAGGGAATTCTGGCGTACGCCGAGGAAGAGCTCGTATCGGTGGACTACGTGGGCAATCCGCACTCGTGCATCCTCGACGCGAAGAGCACCACCGTGATCGACGGAACGATGGTGGCCGTGTCCGGCTGGTACGACAACGAGTGGGGCTACGCCTCGCGCTGCGTGGACCTGCTGCGGTTCGTCGGCGCGCGGCTGTAAGACGCGCGGCACTCAATGAACAAGAAGACGGTCAGGGACCTGCGCGACGAGGAAGTGCGCGGGAAGCGCGCGCTCGTGCGGTGTGATTTCAACGTGCCGCTCGAGGGCGCGCGGATCACCGACGATTCGCGGATCAAGGCGTCGTTGCCGACGATCGAGCACCTGGCCGGCAGGGGCGCGCGCGTCGTGCTCCTGTCGCACCTCGGCCGGCCGAAGGGAAAGCCGGACGCGAAGTACTCGCTGCAGCCCGTCGGCATCCGGCTCGAGGAGCTGCGCGGCAAGCCCGTGCAGTTCGTCGAGAGCACGGACACGGACGAGGCGATCAAGGCGACGCATTCGCTGAAGGACGGCGAGGTGCTGCTGCTCGAGAACACGCGCTTTCTCGGCGGCGAGGAGGAGAACGACCCGCGGCTGTCGCGCGCGCTCGCGGAGCTGGGTGACTTCTACGTCAACGACGCGTTCGGCGCGGCGCACCGCGCGCACTCGTCCACCGCTGGAGTAGCGGAGTATCTCAAGCCCGCCGTCGCGGGCCTCCTCCTCGAGAAGGAGCTGGAGTATCTCGGCAAGGCGCTCGCCGATCCCAAGCGTCCGTTCGTGGCGATACTCGGCGGCGCGAAGATCTCCGGCAAGATCGACGTGATCGAGCAGCTTCTTCCGAAAGTGGACGCGCTGCTGATCGGAGGGGCGATGGCATGCACCTTCTTTCGCGCGATGGGGCTGGAGACCGGCAAGTCGCTCGTCGAGGAGGATCGCGTCGACATGGCGAAGGACATTCTCGACCGCGCGGGCACGACGCTGATCCTGCCGCACGACGCTATCGTCGCGCCGGCGATCGACCGGCCGGAGAGCGCGCACGCCGTCACCCGCGCGGCCATTCCCCCGGGCGAGGGGATGTTCGACATCGGGCCGAAGACCGCGGAATCGTATTCGCGGGCCGTCGCCACGGCGAAGACGGTGATCTGGAACGGCCCCATGGGCGTGTCGGAGACGCCGGCGTTCGCGGGCGGGACGCAGGCGATCGCCAGGGCCATGGCGGCGGCGACGGACAAGGGAGCGATCACGATCGTGGGCGGCGGAGATTCGGCCGCGGCGGTGGCCGAAGCCGGGCTGAGCGAGCGGATGAGCCACGTGTCCACCGGCGGCGGCGCGTCGCTGGAGTTCCTCGAGGGAAAAGTCCTGCCCGGAGTGGCCGCGCTCGAGGATCGCGCGGAGTGAACCATCCAATCTTCGCGGCGAACTGGAAGATGAACCACGGGCCCAGCGCGGCCCGCGCGTTCATGAAGACTTTCCTCACGCAGTACCCGCGGCACTACGACCGGACGGTGATCTTCTTTCCGCCGGCGGCGTCGATCGAGACAGTGGACCGCGAGCTCGAGAACCGGCCGGACATTCTCGTCGGCGCGCAGAACATTCACTGGGAGGACCAGGGCGCTTTCACCGGCGAGATCTCGGGTCCCATCGCGCGCGACGCGGGCGCGACCGTCGTGCTCGTGGGACACTCGGAGCGGCGCCACGTCTTCGGGGAGACGAACGAAGACACCGCGCGCAAATGCGCCGCCGCGGAGCGGGCCGGATTGCGTCCGATGCTGTGCGTCGGCGAGAAGCTGGACGAGCGGGAAGCGGGCAAGACCAAGAAGGTCGTTGTCCGGCAGCTCAGAGCGGGATTCTCGAAGCTGGCGCAGATCGACTCGTTCAATCCGCTCGTCGCGTACGAGCCGGTGTGGGCGATCGGCACCGGGCGCAACGCGACGCCCGACGACGCCAGCTCCATTCACGGCGTGATTCGCGCCGAGCTGCGGGCGATCGTGGGCGACCGTGCTCGCGCCATTCCCGTGCTGTACGGCGGGAGCGTAAATGCCGGCAACGCGCCGTCGCTGCTGGCGGCATCCGACGTGGACGGCGTGCTCGTCGGCGGGGCCAGCCTGGACACCGGCAGCTGGATCTCGATCGTGCGCACGCGCATGACGGCGGAGATCCCTGCTGGGGAGCTGGCCTCGGACGAGTGACGCGCGAATCGCGGCCGCGGGCTTGGATAACGCGCCCGTATCCGCGATATTGACGCACCAACAATCCCCAGCCGGAATCGATGTACACATTTCTGCTCGTCATTCTGATAATCGACGCGCTGCTCCTCGTCGGAGTAGTGCTGATGCAGGCTGGAAAGGGCGGCGGCATGGCCGCCAGCTTCGGGGGCGCGAGCTCATCCACCGACTCCATCATCGGAACCCGCCAGGCGGGTAACGTGCTCACCAACGCGAGCTGGTGGCTGGGCGGCGTCTTCCTCGCGCTCGCGTTCATCCTGCAGCTGATGTCGTCGCGGCCCCGCACGCCGGAGTCCGTGCTCGACCGTCCGCTCTCCGCGCCGGTGCAGACGGCGCCGGCACCTACCGGTCCCGCGCCAGCGGTGCCGCTCGAGCCGGCTCCGACCACGCCGCCGGCGACCGCGCCGCAGGGGACACAGACGCCGCCGACGGGGGGCACGCCCTAGCTTGGCGGTGTCGGTGGCATCCTCCAATCCGGGGTTCCTCCTCCTCGAGGACGGAACCCTTTTTCACGGCCGCGTTCACGGACACCCGTCGGGCGCCGCCGCGGAGGTCGTTTTCACGACCAACATGACCGGGTACCAGGAGGTCTTCACCGACCCCTCGTACAAGGGACAGATCGTCGTGATGACCGCCCCGGAGATCGGCAACTACGGCATCAATACGGAGGACCCCGAATCCGCCGGGCCCCAGGTGTCGGGAGTGGTCGTTCGCGAGCTCTCTCGCACCTACTCGAACTGGCGCGCTACGGGGGACCTGCGCGGCTGGCTCCTGGACGCGCAAATCCCGATTCTGGAAGAAGTTGACACTCGGCGATTGACACGACACTTGAGGTCGGCGGGTGTCATGCGCGGGATCGTTGCCGAGGGTACCCAGCCGACTGCGGAGACCCTCGCGATCCTCGACGCCTGTCCGTCGATGGAGGGCCAGGACCTGGCGTCGGTCGTGTCGACGAAAAAGGTCTATAAGTGGGGTAACCCGCAAGCGCCGCATCACATCGTTGCGTACGACTTCGGAATCAAGCGCAACATTCTGCGCCTGTTCGACGAGAATGGATGTCGTGTGACCGTGGTCCCGGCCAACACGCCTCCCGAGGAAGTCCTCGAGATGGCGCCCGACGGGATCTTCCTCGCGAACGGTCCCGGCGATCCGGCCGCGGTCACCTATGCGCCGGACACCATCAACCGCCTGGCCAGCCAGGGCATTCCGATGTTCGGCATATGCCTGGGGCATCAGCTCATAGGGCTCTCGTTTGGTGGCTCGACCGTGAAGATGCCGTACGGGCATAGGGGTGGAAATCACCCCGTACGGGAGCTTTCCACAGGGAGGGTGCTGATCACCTCGCAGAACCACGGCTTCGCCGTCGAGGGGAGCGAGGCCGGGATTCCGGGCGCTCCCGAGCTCGAGGTCACCCACCTGAACCTCAACGACGGCACCATCGAGGGGATGCGCCACCGGGAGCTACCGGTGTTCGCAGTGCAATACCACCCGGAGGCCGCGCCCGGCCCGCACGACGCCAGGCCCCTTTTTCAGGAGTTTCTAGTCGCAGTCTCCGGAGCGGCCAAAACCCTTTAAATGCTTGACACACAACGACTAACGTCCTAGCTTCGATTGACTTACGGCGTTTTCCGCGTCGTATCTAACTGAGGCCCGGACATGACGAAGGCCGACCTTGTCGAGCACGTGACCGCCGAGATTGCCAAGACGGCCGGTCCGATGATCTCCAAGAAGGACTGTGCTCGAGTCGTCGACGCCTTCCTGGAAGCGATCAAGGACGCACTGAAGGAACAGAAGAACATCGAGGTTCGCGGATTCGGCACTTTCAAGATCCGACAGCGGAAGACGCGCATGGCGCGGAATCCCCGAACTGGTTCTCCTGTAGAGGTTTCCGCGCGCCCCGTGCCGGTGTTCAAACCATCCAAGGAGCTTCGCGCTCTCGTCGCGAACCTGACCGACGCGGAGATGCACGCCCTCCCCGAGTAGTCGGCCCGTGGCGAGGGAGATACAGGTGAAGGCGCTCCTGTTCGCCTCCTACGCCGATGCCTTCGGCTCAGCCGAGGTGCCACTACTACTGGTAGTAGGTTCCACCGTCGGCGACGCGGTCGCAGCGCTCCGCGCAAAGTCCCCGGCGGCAATCCCCGCGCGCCCGCTCGTCGCGCTCAATGAGCGCTACGCCCGCTACGACGAAGTCCTCACGCAGGGCGACGAGGTCGCCGTAATTCCGCCGGTCGCAGGCGGTTAGATGCGCGCGGCTCTAGTGACACGTCCGATCGATCCCGCCACGCTGGTCGCGGAGGTGGCCGACCATTCCTGCGGCGCGGTGTCGATCTTCCTCGGTACCGTTCGCAACGCGCACGCAGGGAAGGCCGTGACGGGAATGGAGTACAAAGCGTATGAGCCGATGGCGGTGCGGGAGCTCGAGGCAATCCTCCTGCGCGCGCGCGAGCGCTTCGCCGTCGAGCATATTGTGGTGGAGCACCGGCTCGGCAGGCTGGAGCTCGGCGAGGTGAGCGTCGCCATCGTCGCGGCGCACCCGCACAGACGGGAGGCCATGGACGCGACCCGCTTCACGATCGAGGAGATCAAGAAGACGGTGCCGATCTGGAAGCTCGAGCACTACGCCGACGGCTCCCGCGAATGGGTCGATCCCACGCGAGGCGCGCCGCCGGTGCAGCCGCCCGCGAACGTCGCGGAGGTGGTCGGGTGAAGGACGCGTTCGGCCGGAGCATCGAGTATCTCAGGATCTCCGTTACCGACAGGTGCAACTTCCGCTGCCTTTACTGCATGCCGGAGGAGGGGCTGCAGTGGTTGCCGCGGAGCGAGATCCTGTCGTACGAAGAGATCGCGGACGTCGTGACGCAACTGGCGCCGCTCGGTCTGCGGCGAGTCAGGCTCACAGGTGGCGAGCCGACTATCCGCCCGGAGCTGGAGAAGCTCGTCGCGCTGCTGCGGGCGATTCCTGGAATCGAGGACATCGCGTTGTCCACCAACGGCTCCCGCTTTCCCGCGTACGCCCCGCGCCTGAGAGCGGCTGGGCTGGACCGCGTGAACGTCAGCGTGGACAGCCTGCGTCCCGGCCGCGTGCGGGACATCGCGCGCCGCACCGTGACCACGCCGCCGATGGACGCGCTGCTCGCCGCCGACCGCGCAGGGCTGTCGCCCGTCAAGGTGAACGTCGTGGTAATGCGCGGGATCAATGACGACGAAGTGGTGGATTTCGCGCGGCTGACGCTGGAGCACGCATGGCACGTGCGATTCATCGAGTTGATGCCCGTCGGCGACATGCGCGGCGCTACGTGGGAGCACGTCGTGCCGAGCGATGAGATACTCGACTCGCTATCCGCGCTGGGTCCGCTGACGCCGTGCGACGGTCCCGCGCGCGGCAACGGGCCCGCGGTGTACCATCGCTATGCCGATGCGCCCGGAACCGTGGGCGTGATCACGCCGATGACGCATACGTACTGTGCATCGTGTAACCGCGTGCGCCTCACCGCCGACGGCCGCCTGCGCACGTGCCTGTTCGGAGACGCCGAGGTGAATCTCCGCGATGCGTTGCGTGCCGGACAGCCGTTGGAGCCGCTGTTCATCCGCGCGCTGGAGGAGAAGCCGAAGGAACACGCTCTGCTGCACATGCAGGTCGGCGGGTTGAAAGCATTATCGCAGGTTGGGGGATAGGCGCTAACTCCATGCGCAAGCTCGTCTCGAGCGGCAGCCCTTATGAGCCCAGGGTCGGGATTTCGCGCGCGGTGCGAGCCGGTTCCATCGTGACAGTCGCAGGGACTGCTCCGCTAGGGCCCGATGGTCGTACGGTGGCGGTTGGTGATGCTGGTGCGCAGGCGCGGCGGTGCATCGAGATTGTCGCGGCTGCTCTCGAAGCAGCCGGAGCCTCGCTTCGTCACGTCGTGCGGACCCGGATCCTCCTCACCCGGATAGAGGACTGGCAGGCTGTCGCCGGCGTGCACGGTGAGTTTTTTCGGGATATCCGTCCCGTCAACACCATCATGCAGGTCTCACGCTTCATCGACCCGGACTGGCTGGTGGAGATCGAAGCCGATGCCGTGGTGGATGATGGCGGGGACACGGCTTAATTCCCGAAACACGATTAACTTGCTACTCCTGGACCCTTTCACGTCATGGTTGGTTGTTGGTTTAGCCAACAGCCAATAGCCAACGGCCAATAGCTCCCTAAGAAAATGGTCAACAAGATTACGGTCGTCGGTGCCGGCAACGTCGGCGCCACCGCGGCGCAGCGTCTCGCGGAAAAGGAGCTCGCGCGCACCGTCGTGCTCGTGGACGTCGTCGAAGGAATCCCGCAGGGCAAGGGTCTCGACCAGTGGCAGTCGGCGCCCATCGAGGGCTTCGACTCCCGCCTCATCGGAACGAATGGCTACGAGGAGACGGCGGGGTCCGACATCGTCGTCATCACCGCCGGAATCGCGCGCAAGCCGGGCATGTCGCGCGACGATCTGCTCAACACCAACGCCGGGATCGTCAAGCAGGTCTCGGAGCAGATCAAGAAGACGTCGCCCAACGCCATCATCATCATGGTGTCGAACCCGCTGGACGTAATGTCCTGGGTGGCGAAGCAGGTGACCGGCTTCCCGCGCGAGCGCGTGCTCGGCATGGCCGGCGTGCTCGACACCGCGCGCTATCGCGCTTTCCTCGCCGAAGCGATGGACGTGTCCACGCGCGACATCCAGGCGATGGTGCTCGGCGGCCACGGCGACACGATGGTGCCGCTCGTGAGCTACACGAGCGTCAGTGGAATCCCCGTGCGGCAACTGCTCGCGGCCGACAAGCTCAAGGCGATCGTCGAGCGCACGCGCGGCGGCGGCGCCGAGATCGTCGGCCTCCTCAAGACCGGCTCGGCGTATTACGCGCCGTCGGCCGCGGCGGTGCAGATGTGCGAGGCGATTGTCCTCGACCAGAAGCGGATTCTGCCGTGCGCGGCGTGGCTCGAAGGCGAGTATGGAATGTCGGGGCTGTTCCTCGGCGTGCCGTGCAAGCTAGGCCGGAAAGGGCTCGAGCAGATCATCGAGGTCGAGCTCACGCCGGACGAGAAGGCTGCGCTGGAGAAGAGCGCGGAAGCGGTGCGCGAGCCGATGGGGGCGATAAAGCTCTAAAGAACCACACCTTCGCCGCTTCTGTCCGCGCCTGTGATGGCGCGAAGGTCAGTGGGGATGTCCCTCTAGCGGTCGGGGGAACCCTGATAGTCGCGCGCGGTCCTCCTGACAGACTTGCGTCACAGGACACACCAGTATTGATGCGAGGGCATCCGCCGACAATACGATGACTGCAGCGCTCGCCGAGCAAACTACCGAGGCGGCTTCGGGACCGCGCATTGCGGGCATGGTGGTACCGTTCGCGAATGTCCGCCGCGCGGACGTAGCGACCGTCGGTGGCAAAGGCGCGAACCTCGGCGAGATGATCGCCGCCGGCTTGCCGGTTCCACCCGGCTTCGTTCTCAGGATCGAAGCGTATCGTCAGTTCTGCGACGCCAACGAGCTCGCGCCGCAGATCGATGCCGAGCTGCGGCGCGTCGATGCGGACGACTCCACCGGGCTAGATCGAAGCGCGACAGCGCTACGCCGGATAATCCTCGACGCGCCCGTGCCTGAGGATCTGCGCTTTGCGGTCGAACAGGCGTATGCGGCGCTGTCCAAGGATCGACCGGACGGCGGCCGCGTTGCGGTCCGCTCCTCGGCGACGGCGGAGGATACGGCCCAATTCTCGTTCGCCGGGATGTTCGAGAGCTTCCTGAACGTGTCCGGCAATACCGCGCTCCTCGACGCGGTGAAGGCATGCTGGGCGTCCACATTCGGCGCGCGGGTTCTCTTCTATCGCCTGAAGCAGGGGATGCCCGCCGAGATGCCGGTCGCGGTCATCGTGCAGCGAATGGTCGATTCGGAGAAATCGGGCGTGATCTTCACTTCCGATCCTGCCTCACGGGATCCTTCTCGCATGGTGATCGAGGCCGCCTGGGGGCTGGGCGAGCCGGTGGTACAGGGAGCCGTGACGCCCGACCGCCACGTACTCGACAAACGGTCGCTCTCCGTCATCACCACCAATATCGCGAAAAAAGAATTCCTGCTCACCTGGCGACAGGACAAGGGGGCGACTGTCCGCGTCGAGCTTGGCGGTGACCCGCGCGAGCAAGCGCCGGTGCTCACGCCGCGCGAGCTCGAGACGCTCGGCACGCTCGCGCGCCGCGCCGAACAGCACTATGGGGTGCCGCAGGACCTCGAGTTTGCGATCGAGGGCGACAAGATCTATCTGACGCAGAGCCGGCCGATCACGACGCTGCATTCGGCGGCTACCAGCGCGGCCGGCGGCGAGTCGACCACGAAGCCACTCGTGCACGGATTGGGCGCCAGTCCAGGTCGCGCTACCGGAGTCGTGCGCGTGCTGAATGCGACCGACGAGCAATCGTCAATGCAAACTGGAGAGATCCTGGTAACGCGCATGACGTCGCCCGATTGGGTGCCAATCATGCGGCGGGCGGGCGCGATCGTGACCGACTCGGGCGGCATGACGTCGCATGCGGCTATCGTGGCCCGCGAGCTTGGCCTGCCGTGCATCGTCGGCGCGCACGACGCGACGCGAGTGCTCGCCACGGGAACGATTGTGACCGTCGATGGAGGGGCAGGGACGGTCGTCGCCGGAGACGCCGGCGCCGCGCAGCCGGCGGCAGCGGCCCCCGCCGCGGCTCGAGACGGTAGCGGCCCGGGCGCCGCGCCGATCACCGCTACCCGGCTGTACGTCAACCTCGGGGAGCCCGCGCGCGTCGCCGAGGTCGCCGCTCGCGACGTCGATGGCGTGGGTTTGCTGCGCGCCGAGTTCATGCTGCTAGAGGCGCTCGAGCACATGCACCCCCGTGCGTTCTTGGCGCAGCGCAGCGGCGATGAGTTCGTGCGGCGGATGGCCGAGAGCCTTCGGGTGTTCGCGCGGGCGTTCGCGCCGCGTCCGGTTGTCTATCGCACGATGGATTTTCGCTCGAACGAATTTCGCAACCTGACCGGCGGTGATGCGTTCGAGCCGACGGAAGCCAACCCGATGATCGGCTACCGGGGCTGCTTTCGCTATACGCGTGAGCCCGATCTCTTCGCGCTCGAGCTGCGCGCGATAGCCGAGGTCCGCCGCGAGCACGGAAATCTCCATCTCATGATTCCGTTCGTGCGCACGGCGCGCGAGCTCGAAACGTGTCTCCAGCTCGTGGATGCGAGTCCGCTCGGGGGCGATGCCCGTCTCGAGCGGTGGATCATGGCGGAAGTGCCGTCGGTCGTGTACTGGCTGCCGACGTATGCGTCGCTCGGTATCTCGGGCGTGTCGATCGGCTCCAACGATCTCACGCAGCTCGTGCTCGGCGTGGATCGGGACAGCGAGCTGTTAGGCGCTTCGTACGACGAGCGCGATCCCGCCGTGCTCGACATGATCCGGTCGATCATCACCGAATGCCGGCGGCTCGGACTCACATGCTCGATCTGCGGCCAGGCCCCGTCGGTTCATCCGGAGTACGCCGAACGGCTGGTCGAGTGGGGAATCGACTCGATCTCGGTCAGTCCCGACGCGATAGAGCGGACTCGTCGCAACATTGCCGTTGCGGAGCAGAAGCTCGTCCTGGCGCAGGCGCGCCGGGCGGGCGCTACCGAATGAATCATGGGTAGAGTCGCAGGCAAAGTCGCGATCGTGACCGGCGGTGCCATGGGGATCGGCCAGGCCTGCGCGGAGCTCTTGGCGGCGGAGGGAGCCGCGGTGGCCGTGACCGATCGCGAAAGCGACGCCGGCGGGAAGGTCGTCGACGCTCTCGTCGCGCGGGGCCACCGCGCGATTTTCCTGGAACACGACGTCAGCCTGGAGAACCGCTGGCAAAGCGTTGTGGATGGCGTGGTCAAGACATACGGCAAGCTCGACATTCTAGTCAACAATGCCGGCGTGGGTTGGTTCGGAGACGTCGAGCACACCACGATCGAGGACTGGCACAAGCTGATGGGCGTCAACCTCGACGGAGTTTTCCTTGGCATCAAGCACGCGATCCCCGCGATGCGCGCGTCCGGCGGCGGATCGATCGTCAACCTGTCGTCGATCGAAGGATTGGTCGGGGATCCCGGGCTCGCGGCCTACAACGCTAGCAAGGGCGCGGTGCGACTGCTCACGAAATCGGCGGCGCTGTATTGCGCGCGCGGGGGCATGAAAATTCGCGTCAACTCGGTACATCCCGGCTACATCTGGACTCCGATGGTGCGGCACGCGCTGGAAGCTTCAGGGAATGCCGCAGAGATGCAGCGAGCGATCGAGGCGCTTCACCCTGTGGGTCACCTGGGTGAGCCGAACGACATCGCGTACGGCGTGCTCTACCTCGCGTCCGACGAATCCACGTTCGTCACCGGGTCCGAGCTCGTGATCGACGGAGGCTACACGGCGCAATAACTGGAGACCACGTATGTCCTCAAGTGGAAGGCGCTAGTTCCGCGGGCGCAGGACGAACCCGGCGATGGCGTCAACGAGCGCCGGATCGATCGCCAGGGTGGAATCGCTGTAGGCGGGCATCTGCTCCGACCTTCCGGCCGGCGTCTGCTTCAGAACATGGTTCATTCCCGGAATCAGCCTGAGCGTCGCGCCCGGGTGACCGGCCGCGATCGCCCGCGCGTCCTCCTCCAGCGCCTGAATGTCGTGCGTTCCCTGCACGACCAGCAGCGGGACTCCGAGCCGGCTCGCGACCACGGCCGGATCGTGCTTGAACCACGAGATCAGGTACGGCTGCACGCTAGGCCGGAATAGCGCGAACAGCCCCGGCGGAACGGTGTCGAGCAACTCGCCGCGCTCGATCCGGTGGACGGCGGCTGTCGCCTGGGCCAGGAGCGGCGGCGGGAGCTGAGCGGAGAGCTGCCGGATGATCACGTCGCCCGCGGGAGCGCCCGCGCCGGCGATCGACACCACTTTGGATGCGGGTATCGCCGGCGCGGCGAGCATCCCGATCAGCGAGCCCTCGCTGTGTCCGACCACCACCACGGACGAGAAGCGACGGTCCGCCGCCAGTCTGCGGCCCCATGCGGTCGCGTCGTCGACGAAATGATCGAAGCGTAGATCCGTCTCGCTCAGGCCGGCGACGCGGCTCTGCCCGATGCCGCGCTTGTCGTAGCGCAGGGAAGCGATCCCGCGCTCCGCCAGCGCCTCGGCGAGATACCGCAGTGAGTTGTTCTTGCCTGGGAGCAGGGGTGAGTTTCCGTCGCGGTCGGTGGGCCCCGAACCGGCGATGAGCAGCGCGACCGGCGCACCGCGATTGGCGGGCACCAGCAGCGTGCCGTGCAGCGTAGCTGATCCCGTGAGGAGCGAATCGCGGAAGCTTCCGGGGATGTGCGGGGGATCGACGACGACCTGAGCGGGCGGCGCGCACGCCACGATCAGGATGAGGGCTGTGAGCGCGGAGCGGGAGCTTTTCACCGGAATCTCGTGCGTGAGAGGAAGTGGGCTCGCCGACGGGCAGTTAGATACTTAGCCAACTGTCTAAGTATGAGGCCGGCTCCGAGGGAATGTCAAGCCTCCCCGGCGCTGTTTCCGCCCTGCCCGGCGGGGAAACCCTGACATAAAGACTCCTTAATGCCGACTGACTCTTCCGGGGCGGGGGCGAGAATTGGGGTATCTGCGGGTTTCCCAACCATCGAACGGCCCTCGCAATGACCGCTGCTGCCGCGCTCCTCGAACGCGACGTCCCCGTCGCAACCCGCGTGCTCACCCTCCCCGAGCACACGATCGAGATCGTTTCCGACTCCGGCGAAGGGGCGCAGAAATGCGGCCAGATCTTCGGCGCCGTCTGCGCCAAGATGGGCAACGGAGTGTGGACGGTGGAGATCATTCCCGCCGAGATCCAGCCGCCGCCCAGAATCGCGGAAGGCGCCAGCGGGATCCGCATCCGCTTCGCCACCGGACCCGTCACCAACTGGGGCGATCAGACCGACCTCGTCGTCGCCTTCAACGAGCAGGTGCTCGTCGGCCGCCACCTGCTCGGGGCGCTCGCGAGCGACGCGATCATTCTCCTCGAGAACTCCTGGGCATCCAACCCGGACCCTGACATAAAGGCGGCCTGGGACCAGGCGCTCGCCGAGCTCTCCGGGTACGGCTACCGGATCATCGAAGTGCCGATGGAAGAGCAGTGTCTCACCGTGGACGACAATCCGCGCAAAGGCAAGAACATGTTCGCGCTCGGAATGCTGGCGTACATCTACGACCGGAGTCTCGAGCGGATCGAAGAGCAGATAGCGTACGCGTTCCGCCGGAAGTCGGAAGCGGTGTACGCGAAGAACGTGGCGCTGATGCGGCTCGGCTACGGCTGGGCTGCCGCCAATCTCGATTTCCGCATCGAGATTCCGACCACTCCGCCACAGCAGGCGCTCGTCGTGATGAACGGCAACGAGGCGCTGGGCATGGGCGCGCTGGCATCGGGGATGGAGCTGTGCGCGATGTACCCCATCACGCCCGCCACCTCCGTCTCCCACTATCTCGCGGAGGTCTTCCGCAAGTTCGGCGGAATACTGCACCAGGCCGAGGACGAGATCGCCGCGGCGGGCGTCGCGATCGGCGCGTCGTACGCGGGCAAGGTCGCGTTCACCATCACCTCCGGCCCCGGCCTCGCGCTGAAGACGGAATTCATCGGGCTGGCCGTGATGGCGGAGACTCCGCTGGTCGTCATCGACGTGCAGCGCGGCGGGCCGAGCACGGGCCTTCCCACGAAAGTCGAGCAATCCGATCTGCTCGCAGCGCTGGTCGGACAGCCGGGCGACGCCCCGCACGTGGTGATGGCGCCGGCGACGATCGAAGAATGTTTCCACTCGGTGGTCACCGCCCGGCAGATAGCGGAGACCTTTCACACTGTCGTCGTCATTCTGTCCGACGCGAATCTCTCGACGGGAGTTCAACCCTTTCCGCGGCCGCAGCTCAGGAAGGAATGGCTGGCGCCCGAGCTCGACCTCTCGCCCGTGGAGGAAGGGCGGCGGCCCTACGAGTGGGATCCGCGCATGGGCACGTCCACGAGACCGGTACCGGGCCAGCCCGGTGGGATGTACACGCTGACCGGCCTGTCGCACGACGAGGCGAGCAAGGTCGCGTACGACGCCGGCATTCATCAGCACTCCACCACCATGCGCAGCCGCAAGATCGCAGTCCTTCAGCAGACGCTGCTCCGGCCCGCCATCTATGGCGACCATGAGGGCGACTTGCTCGTCGTCGGCTGGGGCAGCACGAAGGGCGCGATCGAGGAGGCGATCGACCGGGCGCGCGCCGAGGGGCTGCACGCTTCGTCGACGCATCTGACTTTCCTCTCGCCGCTCCAGCCGGGGCTGAAGGAGATATTCTCGCGCTTTCGGAAGGTCATGACGGTCGAGATCAACTACAGCGACCCGCCGGGAGAGCCGTTCATCACCGAAGAGAACAGGCGCCGCGGACAGCTCGCGATGCTGCTTCGCGCGCAGACGCTCTGTGACGTCGACTGCTGGACGCGAGTGCCCGGTGAGCCGCTCCGCCCGGGACTCATCCACGCCGCGATTCGCGACGCCACCATCGGGCTGGCCGGAGGCCGCGCATGACCAGCCACTGCGCCATCCTTCCGATTTTCGACGACGACGAGCGCGAGTTCGCGCTCAACGATTACGAGGCGGGAATGCCGCGCTGGTGTCCCGGCTGCGGCGACCACTCGGTTCTCACGGCCGTAGAGAAGCTCCTGGTCGCCGAGCAGCTCAAGCCCGAGCAGACCGTATTCGTGTCGGGCATCGGGTGCTCGAGCCGGTTCCCTCACTACCTCAAGACGTACGGGTTCCACGGGCTGCACGGGCGCGCGTTGCCCGTCGCCACCGGGGTGAAGCTGCATCGTCCCGAGCTGGAAGTGTTCGTCGTGATGGGGGACGGAGACTGTTGCTCGATAGGCGCCGCGCACTGGATTCACGCGACCCGCTACAACATGAAGATGGTGGCGCTGCTGCTCGACAACAGCATTTACGGCCTCACCAAGAAGCAGACCTCGCCGACGACGCCGCAGGGATTCAAGACGAACACGCAGCCGTTCGGCACTCCCTTGCCCCCGCTGAATCCGCTGACGACCACGCTCGGCACCACGAACGTGTCGTTCGTCGCGCAGACGGCGGAGTGGATTCCCGCGCACCTGTACGCCACGATCCGCGCGGCCTACCGCCATCCCGGATTCGCCTTCGTTCGAATTCTCCAGCGCTGTCCCATGTACACGGAAGGGCTGTACAACGAGACGGTCAAGAATCCGGGAATGGTCGAGCTGCTGGTGCACGACGACGGAGTCGTCCCGCCGGAGATCGACAAGATCTACACCAACCGGATCACGCACGACCCTTCCGATCTCGATTCCGCCCGCAGGCTCGCCGAGTATTCGGACCGCATCCGGCTGGGACTGTTCTACAGGAACGAGAATCGCGCGCGCTACGACCTGCTGGTGCGGCCGCCCAAAGTCACGAGCAGCGAGCGAATCGCTCTCCTCAACGAGGAGCTCGACCACTATGCCATCTGACGAGCGGGTGGTCTCGGCCCTGTCCGCGCTGCGCCCGGCTATCGGTCGCTACCGCGTCGCGGCGTCCGACACGCTGGAGCGCGCGAGAGCGATGCTCGCCTTCGAGCCCGGCCCGAGCCGGACACGCGCGGCGCTCGGCGCGTTCGCCGACGGCCGCATAGACCCGGAGCGCTTCGCGCTGGTGTCTTCCGGCGCGGATCCTCTGGACGTGACCGGACGCGAGGTAGTCGAGCACATCGTCGAGCTGCTGGAGGACATCCTCGGCGCGAGCGACGACCAGTTCTTCGTCCCCGTCGGCCAGGCCGGCGGCGCGGCCGAGGCGATTCGCGCGAGACTCGCCGGCCTGGGCACCGCGCACACCGCCGCGCGGATCCTCGACCTGGTGAAGCGGCACAGCTACGATCTCCTGCGGCACGGATCACCCTCGGACGGATACCCTTTCGAGCGATGGACCGCCGCCGAGCGCGCGCTCGCGCCGCCACTGGTCGTCCGGCTCGACGGCTCCGGTCTCGACGCGCTCGAGCTCGCGCCGCTCGTCGACGGGTGCGTGCGACTGGTCCTCATCGTGGACGGGCCGGCTGCCCCCGCGCCGCTGGCGCGCCTCGTATCGCCGGGTGCTCTGATCGCGCAGGTGGACGACGCGAGCCTGCTCGCCGGGCTGGCGGAGTTCGATGGGCCCGCCGTCATCGCGGTGATGCAGGGCCAGGAAGCCCGCTTCGTTCACGATCCGCGCGCGGGGTCCGCGCCGTGGAAGCGACTCCGGGTCGACCGCATGCCCACGGTTCCGCCGCGAAAGACGCTTGGCTCGCGGAGCGCGTGGCAGCAACGTGACGATCTGGCCCACCTCAAGGCGCTCGTCGAGCCGCCGAGCCTCGCGCACTCCGCGGCCGGTGCCGGCAATGGCCACGCCGATCCAACCGACCGTCTCACGGCGTGGCTGATCGAGCAGTCGGGCCAGGCGGGCGTTGCGTGATCACCGATGGCTGACATTCTGATCGCGGTCCTCACCCTCGGCGGTGTCGGGCTCGTGTTCGGCAGCCTCATCGCGACCGCCAACAAGCGCCTCTGGGTGTGGCAAGATCCGCGAATCGACGTCGTGTCGCAGATGCTGCCCAGCGCGAACTGCGGCGCCTGCGGGCTGCCCGGGTGTCGCGCGTTCGCCGAGCAGGCCGTGCAGGGGAAGGTGACTCCAGCGCAGTGCACGGTCGCTGGCGAGGAAGTCCGTCAGCAGATCGCCGGCTACCTCGGCGTGGACGCAGGGGAGGCCGTGAAGAACGTCGCGCGGCTGCTGTGCGCGGGCGGGTTCGACGTCGCGGGATATCAGGCGGAGTACCGCGGACTCCCGACCTGCGCGGCCGCGGCGGCCGTCGCGGGCGGAGGCAAGGGCTGCGTGTGGGGCTGCCTCGGACTCGCCGACTGCGAGCACGTGTGCGACTTCGACGCGATCCACATGAGCGAGACGGGACTGCCCGTGGTTGACGTCGAGAAGTGCACGGCATGCGGCGACTGCGTTGACGCGTGCCCCAAGTCGCTGTTCGAGCTGCGGCCGCTGAGCGCCGGGCTGCTGGTCCAGTGCAAGAACCTCGTCACAGGAGACGAAGCGCTCGAGCAGTGCACGGTCGCTTGCACCGCGTGCGCCAAGTGCGTGCAGGACGCGGTCGAAGGATTGATCAGCGTGGCCAGCGGAGTTGCCGTGGTCAACTACGACAGGATCGCGCTGGCCGACCCGCGCGCGATCGAGCGGTGTCCGACCGGAGCCATTGTGTGGCTCGCGGGAGCGCAGTTCACGCACGAGCCCATGGCCGCGAGGCAGCTCCAATGAAGCTCTGGACCAAGTTGCGGAGCAAGTCCGCTCCCGCGGCCTCGTACCCCTACCCGGGAGAGCTGCGGGCGCTGGACGGCGGGAGCGCCGTGGTGGAGATGGAGGTCGCGGCAAGCGAGGCGGCGGGCGCTTATCCGATCACGCCCTCGACCCAGATGGGCGAAGGGTGGGCGGTAGCGGTCGCGGATGGCAAGCGCAACGTGAACGGCCGGCGCCTCCTTTTCTTCGAGCCCGAGGGCGAGCACGCCGCGGCGGCCGTCACCGCGGGCATGTCGATGGCCGGCCTGCGCGCGACGAACTTCTCGAGTGGGCAGGGAATCGTGTACATGCACGAGTCGCTGTACGCCGCGGTCGGCAAGCGACTCACCTATGTGCTGAACATCGCCGCCCGCGCGATCACCAAGCACGCGCTGAACGTGCACGCCGGCCACGACGACTACCACGCCGTGGACGACACCGGCTTCTTCCAGCTCTTCGCGAAAGACGTACAGGAATGCGCCGATCTCAATCTCGTCGCGCATCGCGTGGCCGAGCTGTCGCTCAACCCGGGCATCATCGCGCAGGACGGATTTCTCACGAGCCACGTAATCGAGTCGCTGCGGCTGCCGGAGCGCGATCTCGTCAAGACGTATCTCGGCGACCCCGCGGACGTGATCGAATCGCCGACGCCCGCTCAACGCATGGTCTTCGGCGACACGCGGCGGCGGATACCGGAAGCGTTCGATCTCGACTATCCGGCGATGCTCGGCGTCGTGCAGAACCAGGACAGCTACGCGCAGGGCGTGGCCGCGCAGCGGCCATTCTACTTCGACCACATCGCCGAGCTGACGGACCGCGCCTTCGACGAGCTCGCCACGCTCACCGGCCGGCGCTACGCGCGCGCCAGCGGCTACCGGACCGACGACGCCGAATGGCTGATAGTCGGACAGGGCTCGGTCGTGTCCAACGCCGAAGCCGTAGCCGACCATCTGCGCGCGGTGCGCGGACTCAAAGTCGGCGTCGTCAACCTCACGATGTTCCGGCCGTTTCCCGCGGACCTGCTGGTCGATCTGCTCGCCGGGAAGAAGGGCGTCGTGGTGCTGGAGCGCACCGACCAGCCGCTGGCGGTGGATCCGCCGCTGCTGCGCGAGATCCGCGCGGCCATGTCGAAGGCGGTGGAGAACGGCCGCGCCGCTCCCGGCGCGCCGCCGCCGTACGCCGGGATCGCGCCGCTGGCCGCGGAGCTGGTGCCCGATTTCTTCACCGCCTGCTTCGGGCTCGGCAGCCGCGATTTGCAGCCTGGTCACATCATCGCGGCCGTGGAGAACATGCTCCCGGGCAGCGCGCGCACGCGGCAGTTCTACCTCGGGATCGACTTCGTGCGGCCGCGCACGCGACTGCCCAAGCTGCAGATCTGGCAGGAGCAGCTGCTCGAGAGCTATCCGCGCCTCGCCGACCTCGCGGTCGAGTCATCGAGCGAAGCAAACCTGCTGCCGCCCGGCTCCACTGCGCTGCGCATCCATTCGGTGGGCGGCTGGGGCGCGATCACGATGGGCAAGACCCTCGCGATGACGGCGTTCGAGCTGCTCGGCCTGAGCATCAAGGCGAATCCAAAGTACGGCT